>DASUME010000591.1:0-3931 GCA_036277895.1 Polyangiales bacterium | reverse complement strand
GTTGCTCTCGGTCTCGGCATTGCCCTTGACGATGATCATGAAACGCATGGTGTTCTCCTTGGTCTCGGGGTTCATCCAGGCGACGAACGGACCGCCAGCCGATCGACATCGGGCGGGAACTTTCTTCAGTACACCTCGCGTACGTCGACCTCGGCCGCGCCAACCACGTCGGCGTAGCGGCGCGCGAAGTCGACGGCCTCGGCCGTGTCTTCGAAGGTCATCAGCATGAAGCCGCCGATCAGCTCCTTGGCCTCGCTGAACGGGCCGTCGACGACCTGGCGCGCGCCCCTGGGCCCGCTGATGCGCGCGCCGTGCGCGCTCGGCTTGAGCGCGTGGGCACCTACCAGCACGCCCGCCGCCTTCGCTTCGTCGTAGAACGCTGTGAGGTCACGCGCCTCCTGCTCGCTGCCCAGGTCAGCCTTGGCCAGGGCCAGGATCTGCAGCGGCACCACGCCCTCGGGCTTGGGCGCCACGCCGAGGTCCCACGGCTCCGTGACCATGCCGACCTCGACCTCCGCCCCGGCGGCCCTGGCATAACGCCGACCCCAGTCGATGGCGGCGTCCATGTCCTCCACCTTCAGGTGCGCGATGTTCGCGACCAGCTCGTTTCTGCCGGCGTACGGGCCGCGCTGGACCTCGCCCTCCGGGCTCACGCGCGCGCGCCGGGCGCTGGAGCGCAGGCCGTTCGCATCGAGCAGGCGGCCGCTCTCCATCACGCCGCGGACCAGGTTGCCCACGTTGGCGAGCAGCTCCTGCGTGGGCTTCGGTTCCGTCTCACTGGCCGCATCGGCCTTGTGCATCACCATCAGCTTCATGCTCGTGCTCTAGCGCGATTTCGTCAGATTGTGCGGTTTTGCCGGCGGTTGATGTTCCGTGATTGTGGGCGTGCAGCTCAGGTACCCTGGTGTGCGGTGAGCCTCGTTGGTGCGCGCGTGGGCAGCTACAAGATCCGCCGGCGGGTGAAGCCGAGCGCGCGCGGCGTGCTGTACGTCGCGCGCCACGTGCACACCGGCCGCGACGTGATGCTCGAGCTGATCGATGCAGACAGCGCGCTGCGCGCGCAGATCGCGCTGGAGACGCGCGGCGCCAACAAGGTCCCGCACCGCGGCATCGTCGACCTGCTCGATCACGGCGTCAGCCCGCACGGCGTGTGGTTCGCGACCGAGAAGCTGCGCGGCGAGAGCCTCGCGCGCCGGCTGCGGCGCAAGAAGCTCGACGCCGACGAGATCGCGCAGATCTTCAGCCAGCTGATCGACATTGTCGCCGCGTTCCAGAAGCTGACGCTCGTGCACGGCGGCATCGACGCGACGCAGATCGTGCTGGAAGAGACCGCCGCCGAGAAGGTGCGCGTGCGCCTGCTCGACTTCGGGATCGTGCGCAAGGCCGACAAGCTGTTCGGCTCGTTCGCCGCCGACGAGAAGCGCGAGGCGCGGGAGAGCGCCGAGCGCAACGCGCTGATCACGCGCGGGCTGAACGTGGACATCCTCGCGCTCGGCAAGCTGCTCAAGACAATCCTGCCCAGGCGCTTCCCGCGCGATCGCTTCGCACGTGAGTTTCACTACCTGCGCGTGGCCGAGCTGTGCACGGCCGACAAGCCCGGCAAGCAGCTGCGCAACTGCGAGGAGCTCGGCCGGCAGTTTCAGCTCGCGAGCGTGAAGGTCGCGGCGCCGGTGGAGCCCTCGCAGTGGATGTACGCGTTCCTGGTGTTCGGGCTGCTGGTGGCGTTCGGCCTCGTCCTGGCGATGGGCTACGCACACCGAGCCCTCCCTACTTAGGGGCAAAAAGGCGCAACTTGAAACGATCGCGCAATCCACGCGAACAAAAGCTGACCGGTGGCGTTATCTTCGGGTGACCGCGGCTCGTCCCGGTACTGGAGGCCACATGAGAACTGCCCATCTGTTAGGGCTGGCTCTGGTCCTGTCTGCTTTCGCCTCGCAGGCGTCCGCGCAGGGAACCACCCAGATCGCATCGACCCCTGCCGACCACGCCTGGTGGCCGTCGGCGCAAGAACACACGGCGCCGCTGGCGCTGCATACGCGCGACGACCAGCGGCTCGCGAGCTGGTACATCGATCACCTCGGCTTCAAGCTCGCCGGCGTCGCCGGCCCCGTGCGCGGCGGCGGCTCGCAGACGCGCGCGACCACTGTCTACCATGGCGGTGTGGTGCTCCAGCTCGAGCACGCGAAGGCGCGGGCTCCGCAGACGCTCGTGGTAACCGTGCGCGACTTCTCGGCGCAGCTGCGCGCGCTCGAAGCGGCCGGCATCGCGGTGCAGACGCAGGGCGCGCGCTCGGCGCAGCTGCGTGATCCCGAGGGCAACCTGATCCAGCTCGTCGACGGCGCACCGCCGCCCGCGCTCGCTACGCGGAGTGCACGGTAACGCGATCGCCGACCCGCACGCGGCCGGGCTGCACCACCGACGCGTAGGCCCCGAGGCACGACAGGTTGCCGAAGCCCGGTACCTGCACGCGGTTGTGCGCGCGTAGCGTGCGGATCAGCTCGGGATCACTCGCGACGTCGGGACCGTGTGCGAGCGTGGGTACCGCGCAGCGCGGCGTGGCGCAGATCACGCGCAGCGTGGCCTCGCCCACCTGCAGCGTGCGCTCGCCGTCCCACCGGCTCTCCAGGAAGCCTTGGGCTTCCTCGAGCTCGAGCACGAGGTTCGGCCGAAAGCGCACCACGTCGCTCGGCCGCCGCGCGGGGTGCACGCTCTCGAGCGCGCGCAGCGACGCGGTGGTGACGAAGTGCAGCGGCGCGAAGTCGAACAGCGTGCCGGCCGGTGCGCCCCCTGCGACCGGGATCTCGACCACCACGCCCGCGTCGTCCTCGCCTTCGGGGGTCATGCGCTCGATGGTGGAGTGGGCGTCGGGTGCCTCGACGAGCCGCACCGGGCGTCCGAGCAACGTCTGCAGCGCCTCCGGCAGCGCGGGATCGGCGATCGCAAACGAGCGCCCGTCGCCGAGCGTGACCTGCAGCGCGTCCGCTTCGTGGCGCGCGCGCGCCGTCAGCAGCGCGCTCCAGCGCTTGGGCTGCTTCGCGGTGGCGACCTTGCCGGTCTCGCGATCGAGGAACGCGTAGGCGCGGTCGCCTGCCAGGCCACGCTCGCCGAGCTGACCTTCTTCGAGCTGCTCCCCGAGCAACGACTTGACCGGATACCGATGGAGCTCTCGAACGACGCCGCGCATGCGGTGGGTCTGTGCTTCGCGCTGCGCGGGTGCAACCAGACGGGAGGTTTCGGCGCGGCTTCAGCTCGGCTCGCGACCGTGGTGCACGGCGAGCACGCGCAGGTCGCGCACGAGCCGGTACCAGTCGTCACTCGCGCGCTCGAGGAAGCGCCCGTTCTGGCGCGTGAACGCGGCGCTCTGCGGCGCGAGCGCACCGAGGCATCCGCCGCGTGGCGTCGACAGCTCCTGGCCGCCGTAGCACTGCGCCGGATAGGCGGCGCTGCGCTGCTCTTCGTACGCGCGCAGCGCCTCGAACGCGAGCGGCAGCGAGAGCGCCCGGTCGGACGGCTCGCTCTCGACCATGAAGGTGAAGTAGTCGGCGCGCTGCCGCGAGCTCACCCCACCCTTCGCCTCCGCGTAGATGCTGACGCGGCCGCGCTGCGGCGAGTAGATCACCACGCGCAGCGCCTGCCGGTCGGTCGGGCTGCAATACACACTCACGACCAGCACGCGGTCGTTCTGGAAGGCGCACGCGAACATGCGGCGAATGCCCGGCCAGGTGCCCGTGCCCACGTGCTGGAGCGGCGTGGCGAGCGCGTCGCGCAGCGCCTCCTCGGCACCGTAGAGCCCCTGGGCCGGCGCGGGCGTGGGCACGCTGACGCGATCGGGCGGCGCCGCTTCGGGACGCTCCGCGCGCCTGCCCACCCCACACGCGACCAGCAGCAGGGTCAGCACCCAGATCCGTCTCATGCGCTGGCGAGAGTGCCC
>DASUME010000590.1:0-4242 GCA_036277895.1 Polyangiales bacterium | reverse complement strand
AGCACGCTGGCCGCGAAGCCGGCGCCGTAGACGGCGTCGAACGCGCTCTCCAGATCGGCGGGCGTGGGGTGCTTGAAGCGGTTGCGCCGGGCGTAGAAGGAGAGCGCACGCTCGAAGCGGGCCACGCCGTGCGCGCGGCGTATGCTCTCCAGCGCCGCCGACGCGCGCGCGTAGATGCTGGTGGCGTACTCGTTCGACTCGTACTCGTTCGCGGCCATGCCGGCGCCGATGCCGCTCGCGCGTACCGCCAGGGCGCGCTCGATCTCGTAGCGATCGAAGGTCACGCTGCCCACGCCTTCTCGTGCGCCGTAGATCGTGCGCATCAGGTCGAGCGAGGCCCACTCGGTCAGGCCCTCGTCGAGCACCGGGTGGTGCAGCTCGTCGCTCGCGAGCAGGCCGTAGAACCACTGGTGTGCGAGCTCGTGGGCCGTGACCACCGCACCGCCGAGCGAAGGCAAGCCGGGAAACGGCATCCAGGATCCGCCGGTCGTGATCAGCGTGGGGTACTCCATGCCGGCCGCGCCCGGGGCGTTGCGCGGCGGGATCACCACGCTGAGCGTGCCGTACGGGTACTTCCCGAATTGCTCGCCGAGCCGACGCAGGCCCGCGCGCACCACCTCCGCGTGCTGCGTCAGCGCATCCTCGAAGCCGGGCGGCGAGAGGTAGCGCACCAGCACGCCGTCGACGCTCTCCAGGTCGAGCTGGAAGTCGCGCGCAGCCACGAACGCGACGTCGTGCACGCAGTCGGCGCGAAAGCGGTGGCGCGTGCGTGCCTGGAGCGGCGTGTCGTCGACCAGGTCGCCGCTGGCCACCACCGCGTAGTCGCTCGGCGCGTCCACCTCGAGCGAGTAGTCCGCGAAGTCCGAGTAGAACTCGCCGAGGGCGTGATAGGGGAAGCCCACGAAGCCGTCCGCGTCGAGCTTGGCGAGCTTCGGGAACCACTGGCCTACCGCGAAGAAGTCGCCCGCGTAGCCGCTGCGCGCGAACACCGGGGGCAGCGTGGAGAGGAAGCGCAGCTCGATCACCAGCGTGGCTCCCGGCTCGAGCGGCGCCTCCAGCGGCACACGCAGCTGGGTGAAGTCCTTCGGGACCAGCTCGCGCTCGGCGCGCGGCAGGCCGTCGCGGCCGGCGATCACCAGGCTCTGCACCTCGATCCGCCCGTGGCCCTGCGCGTGCTGCCCGCGTAGGGCGCCGCCGGACTCGGTCATGAACACGCTGTCGTCGTCGCGAAAGGCGTTCAGGTAGAGGTGAAACAGCAGCGCCTCGAGCGGGCGCGGGCTGGTGTTGGTGAACGTGATGCGGGCCGCGCCCTGGACCTGCTTCTTCGCCGGGTCGAGCCGCGCTGTCAGCTCGTAGCGGTGGGCGGTGAACGGCAGATCGCCGCGATTTGCCCCGTTCGCGTCCTGCGCGTGCACCGGGCTGGCCAGCAGCAGCCACAACCCCAGCCAGGCAAAGCGCAACATGCCGGCATCTTAGCCCTGAGTTGCCCGAGCGCCCTGGCAGTGCGACGAAGGGGCGGTGGAAACGATCCGGCTCGCCACCCGCCGCGCCACCCGTCGCTTTGGCACGGCCCTCGCGGCCAGCCTGCGGGCGGGCGATCTGCTGGTGCTCGAGGGCCAGCTCGGGGCGGGCAAGACCTTCCTGACCCGTGCGATCGCGCGCGGCCTGGGCGTGCCCAGCGCCACCGCCATCACCAGCCCGACCTTCACCTTGCTGAACGAATACGCGACGCCGGTGCCCCTGGTGCACGCCGACCTGTATCGCCTCGGCGAGGCCGACGAGCTGATCGAGCTCGGGCTGCTCGATCGCATCGGGCGGGACGTGATCGCGATCGTCGAGTGGGGCGATCGCTTCAGCCAGGCGCTCGGCGAGCGCGGCTTGTGGATCTGGCTCCAGTACGAAGAGGCCGGCCGGAGCGCGCGGCTGCAAGCGCGAGGTGACAGCGGCGAGGCACTTCTGGAACGGTTGCTCGCGCAGCGGGACCGCTTCGAATCGCCGCCGTGAGGGCGAAGGTTGCCCCTGGCAGCCGAGGGTGATAATCCGCGCGCTCGATATGCCTCGCCGCGCAGATCTACGGAAGATCCTCCTCGTGGGGTCCGGGCCGATCGTCATTGGTCAGGCCTGCGAATTCGATTACTCAGGCACGCAAGGCGCGAAGGCGCTGCGAGAGGAAGGGTACGAGGTCATCCTCGT
This sequence comes from Polyangiales bacterium, assembly GCA_036277895.1. GTDB lineage: Bacteria > Myxococcota_A > Polyangia > Polyangiales > DASUME01 > DASUME01. Next base: position 2,049 of record DASUME010000590.1, on the reverse strand, counting down.
CAACTCGAACCCCGCCACGGTGATGACGGATCCAGAGTTTGCGGATCGCACCTACGTCGAGCCGCTCACGCCTCAGGTGCTCGAGTCGATCATCGTGCGTGAACGTCCGGATGCGATGTTGCCCACGCTCGGTGGGCAGACCGCGCTGAACCTCGCGCTCGCGCTCGAGAAGAACGGCGTGCTCGCCAAGTATGGCGTCGAGCTGATCGGCGCCAGCGTGGAGGCGATCAACAAGGCCGAGGATCGCGAGCTGTTCAAGCGCGCGATGGAGAAGATCGGCCTGCGCTGTCCGCGCGCCCACACCGCGCGCACGCTCGAAGAGGCGTACGCCGCGGTCGAGGACATCGGCTACCCGGTGATCCTGCGCCCGTCGTTCACGATGGGCGGCTCGGGCGGCGGCATCGCCTACAGCAAGAGCGAGTTCGACACCGCCATTCGCTGGGCGTTCCAGCAGAGCCCCACCCACGAGTGCCTCGTGGAGGAGAGCGTGCTCGGCTGGAAGGAGTACGAGCTGGAGGTCATCCGCGACAAGGCGGATAACTTCGCCGTGATCTGCACGATCGAGAACTTCGATCCGATGGGCGTGCACACGGGCGACTCGATCACGGTCGCTCCGGCGATGACGCTCACCGATCGCGAGTACCAGCGCCTGCGCGACGCGGGCAAGGCGATCATGAGCGAGATCGGTGTCGACACCGGCGGCTCCAACGTCCAGTTCGGCATCAACCCGAAGAACGGCGAGATGGTCATCATCGAGATGAACCCGCGCGTGTCGCGGTCGTCTGCGCTGGCGTCCAAGGCCACTGGCTACCCGATCGCGAAGATCGCGGCCAAGCTGGCGATCGGCTACACGCTCGACGAGCTGCAGAACAGCATCACCGGCACCAGCGCCGCGTTCGAGCCCTCGATCGACTACGTGGTCGCCAAGGTGCCGCGCTTCGCGTTCGAGAAGTTTGCGGGCGCCGACCCGCGCTTGACCACGCAGATGAAGAGCGTGGGCGAGGCGATGTCGATCGGCCGCACGTTCAAGGAAGCGATCCAGAAGGCGACCCGCTCGCTGGAGATCGGTCGCTCCGGCCTGGTCACGCTGGCGGACCGCATCGACTACCGCGCCCTGCGCGACGGGCTGCGCAAGCAGCGCGAGACGATGATCCCGATGGGTGTGGTGCCGAAGCTGCCCGAGGGCATGCCGCCACCCGCCGGCGCCGAGCTCAAGGACATCCTGCTCGAGGTCATCCGCACGCCGCTGTCCGATCGCATCTGGTACATCGTCGATGCGCTGCGCGTGGGCGCGACGATCGAGGAGATCCACACGGCCACCTGGGTCGATCCGTGGTTCCTCACCCAGCTCAAGGAGCTCGTCGACGAAGAAGCGTCGCTGAAGCTGCTGCGCGGCAAGCCGCTGACCGAGCCGGCGCTCAAGCGTGCCAAGGCGATGGGCTTCAGCGACGTGTCGCTCGGAGCGCTGACCCAGCGTGATGCGCTCAAGGTGCGCGAGGAGCGCAAGGCGCTCGGCGTGGTGCCGGTGTTCGCACGCGTGGACAGCTGCGCAGCCGAGTTCGAGGCGCTGACGCCGTACATGTACTCGACCTGGGGCGTGGAGTCCGAGTCGCGGCCCACCAACAACCGCAAGATCATGATCCTCGGCGGCGGTCCCAACCGCATCGGCCAGGGCATCGAGTTCGACTACTGCTGTGTGCACGCCGCGTTCGCGCTGCGCGAGATGGGCTTCGAGACCATCATGGTCAACTGCAACCCCGAGACGGTGTCGACCGACTACGACACCTCCGACCGGTTGTACTTCGAGCCGCTCACGTTCGAGGACGTGATGTCGATCATCGACGTCGAGCAGCCCGAGGGCGTGATCGTGCAGTTCGGCGGGCAGACGCCGCTGCGCCTCGCCAAGCAGCTGGAGCGCGCGGGCGTGAAGATCCTCGGTACGCCGGCCGAGGGCATCGACCGCGCGGAGGATCGCGAGCGCTTCGACGAGCTGCTCACCAAGCTGCAGCTGCGCCGCCCGCGCAACGGCATCGCGCACGGCATCCAGGA
>DASUME010000589.1:0-15543 GCA_036277895.1 Polyangiales bacterium | reverse complement strand
CGATCCCGCTCTCTTGATCGAAGCGCGCGAGCTTGCCGTAGACGTGATCGCGTACCTCGCTGGAGGTATCGCGGTACCAGGTGTCGACCAGCGGCCGCCGCCGCACCTTGGGCAGGAAGGTGAGGAAGTTGCTCTCCGCCTCCATGCGCAAGAAGTCCATGTACAGCCGCGAGTGCAGCTGGTGCCCGACGTTGCCGTAGACGTCGTAGTCGGCCACCAGCAGGTAGTGGATGCGCTCCAGCAGCGGGTAGCCGATGACCCAGGCGGTCTTGGGCGGCTCGCCGACCAGGCCCTTCACCACGCTGGCGCTGTCGAAGTGGCGCAGCACGGTGAGGGCGGCGTTCGGGTTCGTTCCGTCGCCGTCCCAGATCTGCTGCAGCGTCACCTGCGCCGGCGAGCTCGCGAGCTCGGACAGGAACTTGGACTTCAGCTCCAGGTAGCGGCGCTGCCGGCGCGCGTACTTGCGCCAGTTGATCAGGATGCCGTTGCTGCCCTCCTCGGCGGGCATCGCCAGATCCGGCATCGCTCCCGCGAGCAGCGCGGCCTCGCGCTGCACGATCGGCGACTCGGGATCGACGAACGAGATCCAGAACCGATCTTCGATCACGTCCAGCGCGACCTGGCCGCGGCACACCGGGCCCTTGATGAAGCCGCTGAGCGTGAAGTTCGCCTCCTCCAGCATGAAGCGATAGCGCGATGCGACCGGCAGCGAGGCGAAGGCCGCAAACGGGTTGGCCGCGAGCTGCGCGTCGTAGCCCGGCAAGATGCTGACCTTGTAGTCCGCTTCCACGAACAGCTTGCGCCAGCGCGCGAGCCGCGCATCGCTGAGCGGATACGGCATCAACGTCTTGGCGAGCTTGGTGCGCTCGCGGCGCACGAAGCGATAGAAGAAGGGGCCGGTCCCGGGATCCTCGAACGGCCTGCGCGTGGCGATCTCGTCGACCTCCTGCCCCGAGGGCGTGCGCGAGCGGACCAACCGAAAGAACGTCTGCTCGTCGAGGCCGGCGAAGTAGATGGAGCCGAGGAACAGGTGCTCGTAGATGTAGCGGGCCGACAGCCGCATGCGGTCGTTCGGCTCGTTGAGGAACAGCTCCCAGCGCGCGATCGCTTCCTGCACCGACGGCGCGAGCGCGGGCTCCGGCGTATGCGGCGCGCCGTCCGAGAGCCAGCTCGTGATCGCCTCGTGCTCGGCGTCACTCAGGCCCGGAAGCGCGTACGGCATGCCCCACGTGGGGTGGTCCTTGGCAAAGCCGTCGAACTCGTCGGGCTTCGGGCACTGCTGATCGCGATCGAGCCCGAGGTCGAACGTGTCCGGCAGCTGGCCACCGCGCGGCAAAGGGTGCTCGCGCTTGAGCTGCAACATGCGCGCGATCAACGCCCGCGAGGGGTCGCGGTCGGCCAGCACGGACCAGAAGCCCTTCTCCCGCCACGCCTCGACGCCGTGCGCATCGACGTGCAGCCGCGTGGGCTCGATCGCCAGAAAGCGGGAGCCCTCGTAGACCTCTTGCTTGCTGGCACCGCGCTCGATGCCCTCGAACGAGCTAAGCACGAGCTGGCACGGCGAGTCATAGCAGCCGTGGCAGACCACGCAGCGCTGGTCGAAGGTCTGCTTGGCGTCGTGCCACACGTGCGTCTGCTCGCTCGGCGTCAGCACCACCGGGGGAGGCATCGGCGCGGCCGGTGCAGTCGCCGGGGTGGCCGGTCTGCAGGCGGTCAGCGAGAAAAGGACGATCGACAGCAGGGGAAAGCGCAAGGGTGCGTACCTCTCAAGGCACCAAACGTAGCGCTCTGGCGCCCCGAGGCCGGACCCGCCGCGAAATCGATACCAAAGCACGAACCGCCTTGCGGCTCGCACCACGATTGTACAAGGTATGTCCAACGATGGCCGACGGGACTGAGTTCGACGTGGCGTTCGTGGGTGGCGGGCTGGCGTCCGTGCTCGCGGCCTCGCTGTTGCTCGAGAGGCAGCCCTCGCTGCGCCTGCTGCTGGTCGAGCGCGACGCCAAGCTCGGTGGCAACCACACCTGGTGCTTCCACGCGGCCGACCTGCCCCGCGCAGCCGCCCGCGTGATCTCGCCGCTGATCGTGCACGGCTGGGACGGCTACACGGTGCGCTTCCCGACGCGCACGCGGCGGCTGGCCTCGCCCTACGCGTGCATCACCAGCGAGCGGCTCGATCAAGTCGCGACCGCACGCCTGCGCGACGCGCCGCACAGCACGCTGATCATGGGCCACGCCGTGCAGGAGCTCCGCGAGCGCGAGCTCGTGCTCGACGACGGCCGCCGCTTTCGCGCGCCGCTCGTGATCGCCGCGACCGGCCCGGAGCAGACGGTCGCGCGCGGCGGGCGCGGCTACCAGAAGTTCTTCGGCATGGAGCTCGATGCGCCGGGCCACGGCCTGGTGGAACCGGTGGTGTTCGACGCCTGCCTGCCGCAGCGCGACGGCTTCCGCTTCATGTACCTGCTGCCGCTCGCGCACGACCGGCTGCTGGTCGAGGAGACGTTCTTCTCCGAGACGCACTCGCTCGACGAGCGCCTGAGCCGGCAAGAGATCCTGGCCTACTGCAGCGCGCGCGGGATCCACGTGCGCGGCGTACAGCGCACCGAGCGCGGCCTGTTGCCGATGCCGTGGATCGATCAGGACTTCGACGCCAGTGCACGGCCGTTGCTCGCCGGCTACCGCGCCGGCCTGTTCCATCCCGTGACCGGCTATTCGTTCCCGCTCGCGGTGCGCTTCGCGCTCGCGCTGGCCGACAGCGACCTCGGCAAGCTCGCGCGGGAGCCCGAGGGCGAGTCGCCGCTGAGCGAGTTCGCGCGCGCGCAGGCGTCCCAGCGACCGTTCCTGCGCTTGCTGACGCGGCTCCTGTTCACCTGCTTCGAGCCGGCGCAACGCTACAACGTGCTGGAGCACTTCTACCGCCTGAAGGAGCCGCTGATCGAGCGCTTCTATGCGGCCGAGCTCACGCCGCTCGATCGCGCGCGCATCTTCCTCGGCGCGCCGCCGCGTGGCTTCTCGGTGGGGCGTGCCTGGCGCGCGCAGCGGGAGGCCTCGTGAAGCCAGCCTTCCAGGAGGAGCCCGCTCCCGTGGCGCTCGGTCTGCCCGAGGCGCTGTGCCGCGAGCACGGCGTCGATCCCGCGCAGCTGGAGCGCGCGTTGCACGCACCGCTGCGCGAGTTCCTCGCGCGCCCTGGCAAGGCCTTTCGCGCACGGCTGATCGAAGGTTGCCATCAGCTCGCCGGCGGCGAAGCGGCGCCGCCCGCGGCGCTGGAGGCGATCGAGCTGCTGCACGCGGGCTCGCTGATCGTCGACGACATCCAGGACGACGCCGACACCCGGCGTGGAGGCCCCGCGCTGCACCGCCTGATCGGCACACCGCGCGCCCTGAACGCGGGCAACTGGCTGTACTTCGAGGCGCTGTCGCGGCTCGATGCGCTGGACCTGCCGCTGCCGCGCGCGCGCCTGCTCGGTCGAAGCGCGCACCTCTGCCTGCAGCGCTGCCACGAGGGGCAGGCGCTCGATCTCGCGCTCCAGGTGAGCGAGCTGCGCCGAGCCGAGCTGCCGGGCCTGGTGAGCTTCGTGAGTGCGCTGAAGACCGGCGCGCTGATGGGCTTCGCCGCCGAGCTCGGCGCCACCGCAGCCGGTGCCGACGACGAGCTCTCGCGCACGCTGCACCGCTTTGGCGAGCGCGTGGGCGTGGCGCTGCAGATGCTCGACGACCTCGGCTCGATCGTGTGTGGCGCACGCGCGCACAAGGGCGTGGAGGACCTGCAGGGCCAGCGCCCGAGCTGGGTCTGGGCCTGGGCGAGCGAGGCGCTCGACGAGCTGGCATACAAGCAGCTGCTCAAGCTGCTGGAGCGCAGCGAGCTGGACGACCTGCGCGCGCGCCTGGCGCTCGCGGTCGAGCCGCTCGGGCGTGCGCGGGTGCATGCGGCGCTCGACGAGGCGTTCGCGACCTTGCCGTCCGCGCCGCGCAAGGCGATCGAAGCGATGCGTTCCGAGCTCACGAGATTGGAGAACAGCTATGGGTAAGCGCGCGGCCGTGATCGGCAGCGGATTCGGTGGGCTCGCGGCGGCGATCCGCCTGCAATGTGCCGGCTTCGAGACGGTGATCTTCGAGGCACGGGACAAGCCAGGCGGACGCGCGTACGTCTATCAGGACAAGGGCTTCACCTTCGACGGCGGGCCCACGGTGATCACCGCGCCGCACTGCATCGAGGAGCTGTTCGAGCTCGCGGGCCGCAAGATGAGCGACTACGTCGAGCTGCTGCCGGTGTTCCCGTTCTACCGATTGTGCTGGGAAGATGGCGACTCGTTCGACTACGTCGGCGACAGCGCGCAGATGGCGGCGCAGATCCGCGGCCGCAACCCGGCCGATGCCGACGGCTACCTGAAGTTCGTCGACTACTCGCGGCGCGTCTTCGACAAGGGCTACACCGAGCTGGTCGCACAGCCGTTCCTGCGCTTCTCGGACATGGTCAAGGTCGCGCCCGACCTGATGCGGCTGCGCGCGGATCGCTCGGTGTACCAGACCGTGGCGCGCTACGTGAAAGACGAGCACGTGCGCCAGGCGCTCAGCTTCCACTCGCTGCTGGTGGGCGGCAATCCCTTCGACACCAGCGCGATCTACACGCTGATCCACTACCTCGAGAAGAAGTGGGGCGTGTCGTTCCCGCGCGGCGGCACGGGCGCGCTGGTGCGCGGCCTGGTGCGGCTGTTCGAGGAGCTCGGGGGCGAGCTGCGCATCGAGGATCCGGTGCACTCGATCGCGGTGGAGCAGCGGCTGGGCAAGACCCAGCACCTGGTCACGTCGCGCCGCAACGTGGGCGAGCGCTTCGACCTCGTGGTCTCCAACGCGGACGTGCACACCACCTACTCCAAGCTCTACCGTGGCACCAAGAGCGCCGCCGGCACCGCCCGCAAGCTCGCGCGCATGGACTGGTCGATGAGCTTGTTCGTGTTGTACTTCGGCACCGACCGCACCTACCGCGACCAGGTCGTGCACCACACGATCCTGTTCGGGCCGCGCTACGAGGAGCTGCTGCGCGACATCTTCCGCGGCAGCTCGCTGCCGGACGACTTCAGCCTCTACCTGCACGCGCCCACGGTGACCGATCCCTCGCTCGCGCCCGACGGCTGCGAGGCGTTCTACGTGCTGTCTCCGGTGCCGCACCTGGGTAACGCGCCGATCGACTGGGAGCGCGCCGCGCCGCTGTACGCCGAGCGCTTGCTGACCTACCTCGAGCGCTACCTGCCGGATCTACGCAAGCACGTGGTGACCAAGCGCTGGCTCACCCCGCAGGGCTTCAAGGATGAGCTGGGCGCCTTCCACGGCTCGGCCTTCTCGTGCGCACCCACGCTGACGCAGAGCGCCTGGTTCCGGCCGCACAACCGCGACCGCCAGATCGACTCGCTGTACATCGTCGGCGCCGGCACGCACCCGGGCGCCGGCTTGCCGGGCGTGATCAACTCCGCCAAGGCCACCACCCAGGTCATCTTGCAGGACTTCGCATGAACGAAGCGGGCCGTGAGGCGCTGCGCGAGTGCCGGCGCATCCTCGAGCACAACTCCAAGAGCTTCGCGCTCGCCTCCAAGCTGTTGCCCGCGAGCGCGCGCGACGAAGCGGCCGCGGTGTACGCGTTCTGCCGGCGCGTCGACGACGCGATCGACGACGCGCCGCCCGAGTCGCAGGCCGGCGCGCTCTCCGCACTGTACGAGGATCTCGATCGCGTCTACCGCGGTGACGTGCTCACCGAGCCCGCGCTCGCCGCGTTCCAGGCCGTGGTGCAGCAGCGCCAGATCCCGCGTCGCTACCCCGCCGAGCTGATCGAGGGCATGGCGATGGACGTGCGCAACACGCAGTACCAGACGCTCGACAACCTCCTGCTGTACTGCCACTGCGTCGCAGGTGTGGTGGGGCTGATGATGTGCCACGTGTTCGGGCTCAGCGCGGACGGCGCGCTGCACAACGCGGCGCACCTCGGCATCGCGATGCAGCTGACGAACATCTGCCGCGACGTGGAAGAAGACTGGCGGCTCGGGCGCGTCTACCTGCCGAGCGAGCTGCTGCGCGCGGCGGGTGCCGGTGAGCTGGGCCAGCCGGGCGTGGACGCGTTCCCGACCGAGGAAGGAACGTTGCTCGCGATCAGGCGCGTGACCGAGCAGCTGCTGCACGAAGCGGATCGCTACTACGCGTCCGCCGATCGCGGCATCCACGCGCTGCCGTTTCGCGCGGGCCTCGCCGTGCGCGCGGCGCGCCGGCTGTACCACGCGATCGGCCTCGAGGTCGCGGCACAGGGCGACGCTCCGCGTCGCCGGCCCGCGGTGGTGCCGACGCCACGCAAGCTGAAGCTGCTCGGCAAGGCAGTGGTGCGCCACGTGGGGGCGCTGCCGCGCACGACGGCCTCGCGCGTACAGAAGCGTCAGACGGTGAGCACGCCTCGACGGGAGCTCAGCTTCCCCGAGGACGTGCTCGTATGACCGCGACACAGATGTCCGTGACACAAATGTCATACGAAGCGGCCGACCGAAACGCAGAGCGGGTGACGCACGAGGAGCTCTCGGCTCCTTCGCGCATCACCCGTGCCTCCACATCTCGTCGAGTCGTGCCGCTATCTGACCATCGGCACCACGCTCACGCTAGCGTGCGTGGCGCCGAGGCTGCTCAGCGGGCGTCGGGACCAGCGTCGCCAGCGTCTGTCGTCACGCCGGAATCCAGGCCGCTGTCGATGGTGCTGGCGTCGATGGTGCCGCTGTCACGGCCGCCGTCTGCGGGGGTGCTGTCGTCGCCGCCCTCATCGTCGTCGCTGCAGCCGACCGCCGTGAGAGAGAGAACCAGGGCAGCTCCGATAAGCCAGGTGCGCTTCATGTGTCGTGTCCTTCTGTGAGTGGGTGCTCCGCGGTCGCTAGCTTCCGCGTGAGCTCTCGTGGAGATGTTGCTCGCACCGTCCGGTCCGAGTTCACCCACAAACTGAATGCAGCGATCGAACTATTCCGATGGACGAATTTTTTTTTTCGTGCCTCTCAATCGAGAATCGATCGCAGCGTCTCCATGCGTTGAAAGCCAGCTTTTGAGCCGCAATTTGCGCATTGTCGACGCGCTGCTCATGTAGCGAATGCTGCCGAACACCGCGCGCTCCGGCGCCCACGGTCGATCGTATCGGCCAAGAATCCAGAACATGCCGGCGTAGGAATTCGGATCACGACCATCGAGCGCGTGCTTGTTGTTGAGCTCGATCATGATTTCGAGCGCGCTCTCTGGTGATTTCGAATACGCCAGGATCTGCTTGCCCCACAGCATCCGCAGGTAGTTCTGAATGCGGCCTTCTGCGAGCAACTGGCGCTGTGCTGCGTTCCAGAGTGGGTCGTGAATACGTGCGGCTTCGAAGTCTGCGAGCGCATAGACGTGCTCACGGCGGTCGCTTGCGTGCGCGCCCAGCGTCTTGCGCGCCCACGCGGGCAGGCTCTCGTAACGATCGAAGTCCGCCATCGTCGCGGCGGTGTTCAGCGCCAGCTCGCGAAACGTGACCAACTCGTCCAGGAACGACTCAGCAGCGCCAGAGAGGCCCCAAAAACCCTGCCTTTTGCCGTCTTTTGCGATGCCGCGCGGGCGCTGGTCCCAGCTCTCGACGTCGGCGAGCGCAGCCAGGATCTCGTGCACACTCAGGTGCCCGAAGTGCAGATAGGGCGAGAGTCCACTCGCGACATTTGAGTCAGGGTGCGAGCGCTCCTGCTCATAGCGGCACAGTCTCGCGTCGAGGAACTGCGTCAGCGCGCGGCGCGCGTGAGGCGTGCCACCGACGAGCGAAGGCACGATCGAAACGTCATGGTCGATCGGCAACGCGCTCACGGTGCCCGCGATGTCGGCGAGCTCGCGCTCCTTGATGCGCGGCCAGCGCTTCATCGCGGGCAGCGTCTCCAGCACCGGCAGCGCGAGCCTCAGCAGCGCGTCTTCGCGCGGTCGCGCCTCCAGCGCGTTCGCCACGTGCTTCTGCATGAAGCGCCGAAAGATGTACGCGCTGTAGAAGCTCTTGCCCTCGGCGAGCGCGAGCGGCAGCAGGCCGTTGCCGTCGATCGCCTCGAAGCGCGTGTCGACCTTGCGCGCGGCGGCAGCGAGCATGTGCGGGATGAAGAAGCACGGGAAGTCGTCCGTGAGCACCACCGAGGCGCGCTTCGCGAGCGCCTCCAGCAGCCCACTGCCCTCACCTGCCTTGCGCTCGACGTACGGGTAATAGAGCACGCGCCGCTTCGCGAAGTGCTCCGCGTTGGCCGCCATGCCTTGGAGCACGAACGCGTGCAGGCGGTCGCTCGCCCACGGATAGCCGACGCGCAGGGCCTCGAGCACCACCAGCGGCTTCTTCAGCGCGCGGGCGTAGGCCGCGGCCTGATCGAGCGCGAAGTTGAAGCGCGGCCTGCGCGCCGCGATCATCCAGTAGAGAACGTAGTCGCGCTCGGCGTCAGGGGGACGATCGACGAGCACGCGCACACGGTTGTCGGGCGCGAACATGGTGCAGCATGGGACCCGCACCACCCATGGTCAAGGTTTGTTCAACCTTCCCAGATCACCGCGTTCTTGCGCGCGAACCAGTCGCTCATGTGCGGTGCCGCGGCGGCTTCGATGGCGGCGCGCTTGATCTTCAAGGTCGGCGTGAGGAAGCCGTTCTCGACCTGCCACTCGTCCTTGGCGATGACCAGGAACGCGAGGTGCTCGTGCTCCTCCAGCTGGCGGTTGGTCGATTCGCGCAGCTTGCCGAGCGCAGCCTCGATCGCGCGCTTGTCGCCGCCCCCCTTCTTGAGCTCCTTGCGCAGGCCCTCGGCCAGCTGCACCACCGCGAACGCCGACGGCTCGCCCGAGCCCATCACGCACGCCAGCTCGATGCGGCCGTCGCTCATCAGCAGGTTCTCGACCGGCGCCGGCACCACGTACTTGCCCTTGCTGGTCTTGAACAGCTCCTTCAAGCGGCCGGTGAGCTTGAGCCGGCCGAGCTCGTCGATCTCGCCGCGGTCGCCGGTCTTGAGGAAGCCGTCTTCGGTGAACGAGCCGCGCGAGAGCTCGGGCTGCTTGTAGTAGCCCTTCATGTCGGCCGGGCTCTTGATCAGCACCTCGCCCTCGGGGCTGATGCGGTGCTCCACGCCCGGCAGCGTGTTGCCCACGTAGCCGACGCGCACCTTGCCCGGCTGCGACACGTGCGAGTAGGCGAAGTTCTCGCTCATGCCGTAGCCCTCGAGCAGCTCCAGCCCAAGCTTGCGGTACCAGTCGATCAAGTCGGGCGGGATCGGCGCCGAGCCGCTGATCGCGATGCGCGCCTGGTCGAGCCCGAGCCCCTTCAGGATCAGCTTCTTGAGCAGGCGGTTGAGCAGCGGGATCGAGAGCAACGTCTGCAGCCGCTTGGGCGGGAACTTCTGGTGCACGCCCTGCTGGAACTTCAGCCACAGCCGCGGCACCGAGTGGAACGTCGTGGGCCGCGCGCGCTTGACGTCCTGCACGAAGGTGTCGAGCGACTCCGCGAAGAACAGCTGGCAGCCCACGAACAACGACAGCGCCTCGACCGCGCCGCGCTCGAACACGTGCGCCAGCGGCAGGTACGACAGCATGCGATCCTTGCCGGTGATGCCGAGCCCGAGGCTGGCGCCCTTGCCGGCCGCCGACACGCTGCGGAAGGTCTGCTCGACGCCCTTCGGCTGCCCCGTGCTGCCCGAGGTGTAGACCAGCAGCGCGGTCTCATCGGCCGAGCGCCGCGGCTCGCCCGCGATCGGCGGCGTGATCTTCACCAGCGTGTCCCAGGTCGGGTAATCGTTGGGTGGGCTCGAGGGATAAGAGACCCGCGGCAGCCCCTCCGGCACGCCGGGCTTCATGCTCTCCCAGTCGTCGAGCTTGCCGATGAAGATCAGCTTCGCTTCGCTGTGCTCCAGGATGTAGCGCACCGTCTCCGCCTGCAGCGTCGGGTACAGCGCCACCGAGACATACCCGGCCATCCAGATCGCCAGGTCCGTCATCACGAAGTGCGCGCAGTTCTTCGACAGCAGCGCGATCTTCGAGCCGGGCGGGAAGCCGTACGACTGCAGGTAGGCGGCCATGCGCCGCGCCTCGTCGAGCGTCTGCGCCCAGGTGTAGGTTCGCGCGGGCCCGCCCGGGATGGGCTGCGTCAGGTACAGCGCGTTCGGCCGCTGCTTCTCCCAGAGATAAGCGCGGTCCAGGACGAGGTCGCTCGCTTCGATTTGCATACTCACTCTCGGGCTCGGTTACGGATGCGCGGTCGAAGCGCGCGGTGGCTCCGCGCGCGAGCGCAGCATGGTTGCCTACAGAGGGCCACGTTTCAAGCGCGCCCTCGCACGCACTAGCGCGCCGCAAGTGGCTTTGTCGAGAACTCCGTACCCGCGCGAGAACAACACGCGGACGTGTGTTCTCTTGCCGAATCGGCCCCGGAGGATGCCAAGATTCTCGACAGCATGGATCAAGCGCTGCGTGCGCCGAGACTGCGGAACGCTGCCGGTCTGGGAACGCTCTTGGTGGGGACTCTGGCGTTCTTTCTGGGACTCGGGCGTGCTTCCGCGCAGCTCCCGATGGACGTACAGGGATTGCGCGGCGGCCGCTACGTGGGCTCGGCTGCGCCCGTCGGCAGCGATCCGCGCGCCATCCTCGGCCTGGGCTACGCCTACACCGAGAGCGTGCTCGGCGGCACCGACAAGCACCAGCGCGTGTTCGGTGAGGCAGCTGCCGCTTGGGCACCCTGGCAGTACCTGCAGCTCTCGCTCGGGTTCGACGCACGCTACGACAAGCACAGTGCACCTTCGGATAGCGGTGCAGCCCTCGGCACGCAGATCGCGACCCGCCACGCCTACCAGCTCGACGACCACTGGGCGTTCGGCGCGCGCACCGCGTTCCGCTTTCCCCCGGCCACGGACGTCGGCCACGGCTTCAAGGCGGTGAGCCCCGAGCTCGGCGCGATCGCGACCTACCTCTTCGAGCCGGCGCAGGAGCTCTCGCTCAACCTCGGCTACCGGATCGATCGCAGCCAGGAGGTCGTCGACCAGCCGCTGCGGCTGAGCCCGGGCGATCGGCTCGCGGCCCAGATCTCGGCCTACGACGCGCTGCTGCTCGGCGTGCTGTACGCGATGCCGATCGGCCCCGTCACGGCCAGCGCCGAGTGGAGCTGGGACGTTGCGACCGGCAGCGGCGCGCCGAGCGCGATGGACTCGCCGATGCGCATCCGGCTGGCCGCGCAGCTGAAGCTCAAGGAGCGCTTTCTGCCGGGCATCGAGCTCGGTGTCAGTCCGAGCGGACGGCCGGACCTCGGCACCGGCAACTCGAGCACCGGCACGCCGCTCGCGCGCGTGGAGCCGCGCATGTGGTTCGCCCTCACCTGCGGCATCCGCTTCGCGCGTGCGAAGGCCGAGCAGGCGACCGCGCAGCCGGAGCAGCCAGTCGTCGTCGATGCGAAGGGCGAGCCGGCGCTGGTCGAGGTGAAGGTGCTCGACCCGAACGGCGCACCGGTGAACGGCGCGCAGGTGCAGCTGGCGGTCGAGGGGGAGCGCAAGGAGGCGCGCACGGACGCCGAAGGCGTCGCCGAGCTCGAGCTGCGGCCCACCCTGGAGCACACGCTCAGCGTGACCGCCGAGGGCTTCCAGCAGCAGAGCGTGATGGTGCAGGGCACGGCCGGTCGCCAGACCGTGAACGTGTCGCTCGCCCGCGTGCTGCCCGAGGGCGAGATCAAGGGCAACGTGCGCAGCCTGCGCGGCGGCCAGCCCGTGAAGGCGCGCATCACGCTCGCGCCGCTGGGCACGATCGTGAACACGGACGACAAGGGCAACTTCGTGGTCGACGTGCCGCCCGGGCAATACACGCTCGAGATCGAGGCCCAGGGCTACGAGCCACAGACGCGTGCTGCCCAAGTGGAGCGGCTCGGCGTTACCATCATCGTCGTGGACCTGCGGAGAGCACCCAAGTGAACGCAGCCGGGCGCCCGCGCCCAGCGGGCTACGAGCGACCGCGTTGGACGTGGCTGTGGCTCTGCCTGGCGTGCCTGCTCGCCTGCGCCAAGTCCTGCTCGTGCGGCGACGCGTTCCTGGCCCAGCTCCAGACGTACAAGGGTGAGGTGCAGCGCGACGAGGCGCGCGCGGTGAACGCGTGGAGCGAGGTCGCGAACGGCGAGCGCTTCCACATGGGCGACGGCCTGCGCACCGGCAAGCTGGGCAGCGCGCAGCTCTCGCTCGCGGGCAGCGGCGTGGCGCTGGTGGAGTCGAACACGGTGCTGCGCTTCGTCGATCGCGATCCGCGCGGCAAGAGCCGGTTCGACCTCGAGGCCGGTGCGGTGCGCATCGACTCGGGCGACTTCGACATCGACATCGACACCCCGCGCGGCATCGCGCGGCTCGGCAAGAGCACCAGCGTGCGCATCCTCAGCAACGACGACGAGACGCAGTTCGACGTGCTGGTCGGGCAGGTCGCGATCGATCAGTCGGGCACGGTGGAGCAGCTGACGGCCGGCCAACAGCTCACCGTGAAGGGCGACGAGAAGCTCGCCGACGCGGTGGGCGAAGACGCTGGCTCCGACGCCGTCAGCGCGCCCAAGACCGCGGCGGCAGCCCGACCGGTCACGGGTGCGACGGGGCCGCAGACGGCGGAGCTCTCGATGCCGGAGCTCGACTCGATGACGCTGCACGCGCCGTCGCTGCCGGTCACGTTCCGCGTGCAGTCGCCGGCCTGCAAGGCGGACAAGAACGAGCACCCGAACGCGGACCTCGACGGCAAGGCCGCCACGCCCGAGTCCGGCGGCAACGGCCTGCTGCTGTCGCTCGCGCGGCCCGGCGCACATCGCCTGAACCTGCGCTGCGATCGCCGGCTGGTGCGCCAGACCACGCTGCACGTGATCCGCGACGCCGCGACGATGGAGCTGCCCAAGAGCGCCAACCGTGTCGACGTCGAGGCCGACGGGCGCCGGTACACGGTGAAGTACCAAAACGTGATCCCGGTGGTGAGCATGAAGTGGTCGGACGCCGCTCCGCGCGGCGACTACACGCTGGTGCTCAAGCGCGGCAGCCGCGAGCAGACCTATCGCAGCGAGAAGCCGTCGCGCGACCTGCCCGGCCTGGAGCTGGCGGAAGGCAACTACGACTTCTGGTTCACGAGCGCTTCCGGACAGAAGAGCAGCGTGGGCGGCCTGCGCATCGAGTTCGACAACACCGCGCGCGCGCTCTCGCTCTCCGAGCCGGTCGACGGCGCCAGCGCGGAGGGCAACGAGGTCGTGGTGTCGGGGGTCGCCTTACTGCGCACGCAGGTGACCGCCAACGGCGTACCGCTCGCGCTCGATCCGAAGGGACGTTTTCGCGCACAGGTCGCGCTGAACGCCGAGAGGAGCGTACTCGTTCGCGCGATCCATCCCTCTGCGGGAGTGCACTACTACCTTCGGCGCCTGCATTAAGTCCGATATAGTTCTGCTTACGCAGTGACCTTTGCAGCCGGCGAACTCATCGGTGGCCGTTACCGTCTCGAAGAGCTGATCGGCTCGGGCGGAATGGGAGACGTATTCCGCGCGCGGGACACCCTGCTCGAGCGCTCCGTCGCGCTCAAGCTGGTCGACTTCGGCGACCCACGGCGGCGCGAGGAGATCGGCCAGAACTTCCTGCGCGAGGCGCGCATCTCGGCCGCGATCGCACACCGCAACGTGGTGCAGATCCTCGACTTCGGCACGCACGACGGCTCGGTGCCGTTCATCGTGATGGAGCTGCTGGAGGGCGAGAGCCTGGCGCAGGTGCTCGGGCGCGGAGAGCGGCTGTCGTTCGACTGGATCATCGAGCTGGTGATGCAGCTGCTGGACGGCCTCGCCGCCGCGCACGAGGCGGGTGTGGTGCACCGCGACCTCAAGCCCGAGAACATCTACCTGGTGCGCTCGCGCGCGGGCGGCGTGTACCCCAAGATCCTCGACTTCGGCATCTCGAAGCTGACCGACTCGCAAGGCTCGGCGCGCGTGACCACGCAGGGCCACGTGGTCGGCACGCCGGCGTACATGTCGCCCGAGCAAGCGCGCGGCGTGAAGTTCATCGACAGGCGCACCGACCTCTACTCGATGGGCGTGGTGCTGTACGAGCTGCTGAGCGGCGAGATGCCGTTCTTCTCGGAGAACCCGGGCGACGTGATGGTCATGATCGTGACCAAGGCGGAGCGCCCGCTGCACGAGCGGGTGCCCGAGATCCCGACGCTGCTCTCGGGTGTGGTCGGCAAGGCGATGCAGAAGCGGCCGGACGACCGCTTCTCCGACGCCCGCGAGATGCAGGGTGCGCTCAAGAGCGCGAGCGAAGAGCTGCGCCTCAACGACGGACTGTCTGCGCTGGAGAAGCGCATGAACAGCTCGGCATGGCGCAAGCGCTCGATGGAGCCGACCGAGACCGAGGCGGTCGCATCGCCGGCGGCCCCCTCGAGTGGGCGGCCCGGTGATCCGCGTCGGCGCTACCTGATCGCAGGGCTGAGCGTGGTGCTCGCGGGCGTGGCGATCGGCGCGACGATGGCGCTGCTCGGGCGCTCGCAGGCGGCGCCGGAGAACCACTACATCGTGGTGCACGCCGACCAGCCGAGCGAGGCGCCGGCGGCAGCGCAGCAGCCGGTCTCCGCGACGCCGAACATCGCGATCGAGACCGCCCGCGCGATCGAGACGCGCAAGGAGCCCAAGCGGGTCGAGATCGATCCGGCCGAGCGGCTCGCGGACAGCTTCAAGCGGCAGAAGAAGGCGGTCGTGAACTGCGTGAACACCCACCACGACGAGGCGGAGCGAACGCCGCACCTGGCGGTGCGCGTGCAGCTGAGCGCGTCCGGCAAGGTGACCAGCGCGCTGGTGCAGCCGGTGACGCTCGCCAAGACGACGATGGGCGTGTGCATCGAGCAGGCCGTGAAGGCGATGCAATTCCCGGGACAGGCCAACGCGCTCACGTTCGAAGTACCCCTGACGGCACGCAAGGGGGACTAGTGAGTCGCACTGCCGTGCGGGGCGTGCTCGCCTCCGCGCTGCTCGGGCTGAGCGGTTGCTTCCTCACCGGCTACGAGCCGATGGTCGCGCCCGTGGACGACGCCGAAGCGGGCCCCGTGGAGGTGCCGGACGCGAGCGCGGTCGTCGATGGGCGTGCGCGCGATGCGGATGGGCTGGACACCGCGGTGCACGATGCTGGAGAAGACGCGGCGGAGCTGAACACGGACGAGGCCGGCGCGCAGGCCGACTACGACGCGGAGCTGCCGCGCGAGGACGCGGGAGCCGACGCCGACGTAGGGGATGCGGACGCGGAGTCCGACGCAGGGGACGCGGGCAGCGTGGACGCCGGCCAGGATGCGGCCGTGGACGCGGGCAGCGACGCGGACCTGGACGCTGGCTTCGATGCTGGGGTTGATGCCGGACGCGACGCGGGGCGCGATGCCAGTGCGGACGCCTGCGGGCAGTACGGATGCGTCGCGGTCACGCCGTGCACCGGCAGCGCGTGCGACCTGACCTGCAACGAAGTACCGGATCCAGACAACAGCGCCACGCTCGACTGCCAGTTCGAGTGCAACGCGGTGCAGAGC
>DASUME010000588.1:0-3788 GCA_036277895.1 Polyangiales bacterium | reverse complement strand
CTGATGACGCGCATCGTGCGCGACCTCGACCTCGACGATCGCCGCTACGCCCCGCGCGAGCTGATGCGCTACGTCGAGCGCCAGAAGCAGCAGCTGCTCAAGCCGGACGAGGTCACGATCGACGACCCGTTCGAGGAGGTGTGCGCGCGCGCGTACGCCATGTACGAGCAGCGGACCAAGGCCGCCAACGCGGTCGACTTCAACGACCTGCTCGTGCGCATGGTCTACGCGCTCCGGGAGCACGAGGGCATCCGCCACACGCTGCAGCGGCTCTGGAGCTACATCCTGGTCGACGAGTTTCAGGACACCAACCTGGTGCAGCTGGAGCTGGTGCGCGTGCTCGCCGACGAGCACAAGAACCTGTGCGTGGTGGGCGACGACGATCAGTCGATCTACAAGTGGCGCGGCGCAGACCGCCGCAACATCCTCGACTTTCGCGAGTCGTTCCCCAACGCGCAGGTGATCAAGCTGGAGCAGAACTACCGCTCCTCGGCGCACATCCTCGGCACCGCGATGGCCGTGATCGCGAAGAACCTCGACCGCGAGCCGAAGCAGCTCTGGACCAGCAACGAGCCCGGCCCGAAGGTGCGCGTCGTGACCTGCTACGACGAGCGCGACGAGGCGCGCGCGATCACGGAGGCGGTGAGGGCGCTGCGCGAGCGCTACAAGCTCGCGGAGATGGCGGTCTTCTACCGCACGCATGCGCAGAGCCGCGTGCTCGAAGAAGAGCTGCGCGCCAGCAAGCTGAACTACCGCGTCGTCGGCGGCCAGCGCTTCTACGAGCGCGCGGAGGTGAAGGACGTGCTCGCGTACCTGCGCGTGCTCGTGAACCCCGCCGACGACGTCTCGCTCCTGCGCATCATCAACGTGCCCACGCGCGGCATCGGCAAGACCACCGTCGACAAGCTCACCGAGCTGGCGCACCAGGGTGGCAAGAGCGTGTGGGAGACGCTGCTGGCGGCGAGCTTCGGTGCGCTGCCCGAGCTGCCGAAGGCGAGCGCGAAGAAGCTGGAGGCGTTCGTTAACCTGATCCGCGATCACACGCTGCGCGCGCAGAGCGGCGTGGGGCCGGCGACGCTGGCCGAGGCGCTGATCGAGGAGATCGGCTACCTCTCGGCGTTGCGCGACGCGGACACGGTCGAGGCCGATGGTCGGATCGAGAACGTGCAGGAGCTGGTCGCGTCGATGCGCGAGTTCGAGAACGAGGCCGAGGAGCCCACGGTGGCCCTCTACCTCGAGCTGATGGCGCTACAGACCAACGCCGACGAGATCGACGCCAGCGAGAAGATTACGCTGATGACGGTGCACGCCGCCAAGGGCCTGGAGTTTCCCGTCGTGTGGGTGGCGGGCCTCGAGGAGCGCTTGTTCCCGATGACGCGCGACGCCTACATCTCCGAGGACGATCTCGAGGAAGAGCGCCGGCTCGCGTACGTGGCGTTCACGCGCGCCGAGCACCGGCTCTTTCTGTCGCATGCGCGCGCGCGGCGACTGCACGGCGAGTCGATGGTGGGCCTGCCGTCGCGCTTCCTGAAGGAGATCCCGAAGGAGCACGTGGAGCCGGTGTCGCGCGTGAGCGAGGGCTTCGGTGCCTCCAGCGCGGGTACCCGCTACGAGAGCGCGGGCCAGGTGCGCTACGGCTCCGGCGCGCCGAGCGGCTTTCGCCACCCGCAGGAGCGCGGCCGCCCCCAGACGCCGAAGCTCACCGGCGTGAAGGCGCCACCGCCCAGGCGCCCTCCGGGCGAGTCGTACGTCGACCGCAGCGACGGCGACGACGCGAACCAGATCATGAAGGGCGCCCGCGTGCGCCACGCCAAGTTCGGAGAGGGCAGCGTGCTCGCTGTCGAGCCCGGACGTCCGCCGAAGGTCACGGTGAAGTTCGACCAGGTAGGCGTGAAGACGCTGGTCGCCAGCTTCCTCGAGCCCGCGTAGCGTCACCGTCGTCACGTCGCGCCGCCGCTCGAGGTGATTTTTTTTCGTCACATCGAGCGCGGACCCGACTCTTCCCCCTGGCGGACTCTACCGGGCTCGTCGCGCGGCTATGCTCGAGGGCGGAGGTTGGGGGTGGACGAGGCGGGGTCCGACATCGAGCGCGCCATCCGGACAGCTCACGAGGGCGGTGACTTCCAGGCCGCCGCGAGCTGCGCGCTGGATGCGTACGGCAGCGAGATCCTGAGCTTCCTCGCGGCGCGCCTGCGCGCGCGCAGCGACGCCGAGGAGGTCTTCGCGATGTTCGCCGAGGACCTCTGGAGGGGCCTGGGCGGCTTCGGCTTCCGCTGCTCCGTGCGCGGCTGGATGTACGCCCTGGCCCGTAACGCGGCCAATCGCTACCAGACGGCCGTCCACAAGCGCGTCGAGCAGAACCTCAGCCCCTCCGAGGCCCAGCGCCTGTCGGTCCTGGTCGAGCACGTGCGCAGCGCGACGGAGGCCGCCAAGCGCACCGACTCCAAGGAGAAGGTGCGCGCGCTGCGCGACCGGCTGGCGCTGGAGGATCAGACGCTGCTGATCCTGCACGTGGATCGGAACCTGCCCTGGCGCGAGCTCGCGCTGGTGATGCACGACGCGGCGGCCGAGCTCGACAGCGACGGTGTCACGCGCGAGGCCGCGCGCCTGCGCAAGCGCTTCGAGCGCCTCAAGGTCGAGCTGCGCGAGATGGCGGTCGCCGAGGGACTGCTCGAGCCATGAGTGGGCTGGAGCGCGCGGGCTCAGGGAGGGCTCACCATGGGAGGCAGCCGCACCCCGGCGGGCAGCGAGTCCAGCTGCTTGCGCGAGGCCGGATACATGGTGATGACCAGGAACTCATCCATGCGTACGCCCACGCGCGTCAAGACGGAGATCGGCTGGCCGCTGGCCGTGTCGCGTATCACCAGCATCAGATCTTGGACATCGTCCGCGGGCACGTTGAGCAGCGCGATCAGCCCGAGCGTGGCGTACTCGGTCAGGCTCGGGTCGGGAAAGTTGTTGTCGGCCGTGTACGTGACCTTGCCGCAGTTCATGCACGACTGATAGCCGCCCTGGATGGGCCGGTAGGCCTCGAGCGTCACGCCCGTGGCGTACTCGTCGCGACAATCGAACGGCGACACCAGCAACGTTCCGCTCGGCGGCGCGATCACGGCGCCGCTGACCCTGGTGAAGGGGACGGTGTCGTTGTTGAAGAACGGCGAGACGGCGTACGCCTTGTCGAGGTAGGGGCGCGTCGACTGCAGCTTGAACGGCGGGTAGTCGTCGCGACCGTCGACCAACCACACGCCATTGAACTCGGGCACGGTCACCACCGGAGGAGCCAACGAGAAGTCCACCGTCGCTGCGACGAAGCCGCCTGTGTCGGTCGTGGCCGTGGCCATGGGGGTAGGGCACTGGTTGGGAAGCGGACAGCCCCGAAAGCGCAACCGGCTGACGCCCGGGTTCGCTCCCTGGCCCGACAAGTAGTCGACCACTCTGAAGCGCAGCTCGGAGAACTTGGGACGGCTCTCCGGCCACTCGAAGCGGCCCGTGCACGAGAAGTCGCGGCCGAGCTCACACTGCGCACGGCAAGCCTTCTTCGTGCAGGCCTGGAATTCTCTCAGTGCTTTTCCGCCGTTGCTCCGGCCTTGATCGGACTCCCAGCTTTCTACGGCGACATCCTTCAGCAAGTCGGGCGCGGGATAGCCGCCCGACGGCGTGGCGCGCACGCGCTTGAGGTAGCCGGAGCAGAACGCATCGGCTTCGCAGGCCTGGAGCTCGGCGCCGCAGCTCTGCCCGTAGCAGGCTGTACAGAGCTCTTGGGTATAGGCCGGAGGCTTGGACGGAAA
>DASUME010000587.1:0-4110 GCA_036277895.1 Polyangiales bacterium | reverse complement strand
TGCGCAGGCGCTTGATCACCACGCTGCGCCCATCGCCGGTCGCGCGCGCGAGGTACACGCTGTAGAAGCGGCCGAACGCGAGCTCTCGGACCAGCTCGTACCGACCGAGCGTGTCACGAGGCTTGAGCGTGCGATCGGCGAGGCGCAGCCCGTTCAAGGCGACTCCATATACGGGGGGACGCCGAAACGTGGCTCAGCGACCGCCCCCACGCCAGTGACGTTCAGGCTGGGCTGGCCTCGAACAAGGGCTCCAGCTCGCGCGCCGGCTGCCGATGCGGCGCCTCGGCCAGCTGCACGCCCAGCGCCTGGCGCGACTCCAGCAGCGCCTTGGTGACCGCCATCGAGGCGTACGAGAGCGGTTGCTCCAGCTCCGCGATCCGGCGCATCACCTTGGCCTCGCCGCGCAGCTGGCGCCGCAGCGCCCCGAGCAGGCTCGGCTTCTCCGCGGGCGCGGCGCCGTTGTAGCGGCGCACCACACGCTCGATCTGACGGCGTTCGCGGCCGAGCTCGCCGGCCAGCGCGGCGCGCCCCGGGGCCAGCTGCTCGCGCACGCGCGCGCACTCAGCGGCCAGGTGCTCCAGCTTGGAGCGCACGCCCACGAGCCAAGGCGCGAGCTCCGAGGCCGTCAGCGACACCGTCTCGCCCGGGCGGGCACACGCGCGCTCGTCGCGCGTGAGCAGCTGGGCCGAGTGCACCTCGCGCAGCGGCGAGTCGAAGCTGACCAGCGGCGGGAACGGCGACGTGCTGTTCACGTCGACCACCACGCTCAGGAACTGCCCCCAGGCGTGATCCTCGCCGTAGCCGGTGTCGCTCATGCCCACGCTCTCGACGCCGTCGTCGAGCAGATCCGGGTAGCGCTCGAGCAGGCGCTCGATCTTGGCGTGCCCCGAGTTGATGCGCACCTCACTCGGGGTGGCGAGCGTATCGAGCCGCTCCAGCGCGAAGCGGCGGTCGACCCAGTACGGCGACGCGTAGTAGTCGCCGAGATCCTTGGTGACCGAGAACTCGCAGGCGTCGACGCCGAGCATCTCACCCGCGACCTCGACGATCGGCTGCGGCGACGCGCTGGTGAGGATGATGCGAATGCCAGGGCAGCGCTCGCGCACCCAGGCCAGGTCCGCGCGATCGATCACCTGCGCAGGCGACGCCAGCTCCCACACGCGGCGCGACAACATGCGCAGCGTGTCCTTGGGCAGCGTGGCGAGGTCGTGTAGCAGCGCGGTCTGCGGCAATCGCTGCACCGCCCGGATCGGCTCGCTGCCGAACTTCCGGTAGCTCCAGCGCTCCAACAGCTCGCTCTTGGCCGTGAGCTTGCCCCACAACAGGTACGACAAGCCCGGGAACGCCCAGCGCCGCGCGCCATCGATGAGGTAGCCGGGCGTGCGCTGTTTGCGCGCCGGATCCTGGAGCAAGCGCCCGCGCAAGCGCGGCACGTCTGCGTGGATCAGCGCATCGCCGAAGTACTTGTAGGAAGCGATCTCCCAGCCGAGCAGCTCGCCGAGGTTGAGCCCACGATGGGTGGTGCGGTCGAGATCGAGCAGCAGATAGCGGGTGTTCGGCCGCAACACGCGCGCGGCCAGCGCCCGAAAGTCGAGCGGCTCGCGATGCAGCGTGAAGCGATCGACGATCCGTGTATAGCGACCGTCCGCCGATGCCTCGTACCCCACCATGCGCCCCATGCGACGCTGGAGCTCACCGTCTCGGCCGTGGAAGCTCATGCGTTCGACCTAGCACCTCAACATGTACAGCACGTCACGGCTTCATCACGAACCGTCGATCTGTGCTGATGCTCACCGCGCGCTGTCGCGTCCGGAAACCGCCAGCCTGGAACGGTACGCATGCGTATCCTGCGCGCGATGGAGGAGGAGAGCATGGAGCAGTTCGAGCTGGAGCGCGTCGCGACCGAGATCGGGACCATGCTGGTGGTCACGGATGCCGAGGGGCGCTTGCGGGCGCTCGATTGGGTGGACTACGAGGCGCGTATGCGCGACCTGCTGCGCAAGCAGGTGGGCGCGGTGACGTTGGTGGAGCGCACGGAGCCGAGCGCCGCGCGCACTGCCCTGGAGCGCTACATGCAGGGCGACCTGAAGGCGCTCGATGCGCTGGAGGTGGTGCACGGCGGCACGCCGTTTCAGCGTCGCGTGTGGGCCGCGCTGCGCGCGATCCCGATCGGCCAGACGATCAGCTACGGCGAGCTCGCCAAGCGCCTGGACATGCCCACGGCAGCGCGCGCGGTCGGGCTCGCCAACGGCCAGAACGCGATCGGCATCGTGGTGCCCTGCCACCGCGTGATCGGCGCCAATTCCAAGCTCACCGGGTACGCCGGCGGGCTGGAGCGCAAGCGCTGGCTGCTCGAGCACGAGCGCGCTTGAACGCATCGCCGCCCGGTGGCAGGCCACGGCATGCGCAGCGGGCAGATGCACCTCAACGTGTTCTTGATGGACGCCGGCCACCACGAGGCGGCCTGGCGCCTGCCCGAGGCGAACCCGCACATCGGCTACGACGTTCCCGCACTGCAAGAGCTCGCGCGCACGGCCGAGCGCGGCAAGCTCGACTCACTGTTCATCGCAGACATTCCCGCGCTCTGGATGGGCTTCGCGCAGCGCCCGCAGGCCGCGCTCGATCCCTTGCTGTTGCTGACGATGATGGCCGCCGTCACCTCGCGCGTCGGGCTGATCGCCACGCTCTCCACCACCTACAACGAGCCGTACAACCTCGCGCGCCGGGTAGCCACGCTCGATCACCTCAGCGGCGGGCGCGCGGGCTGGAACATCGTGACCACACCGGGCCGCGAGGTGGCGCGCAACTTCGGCCTGGACGATCAGCCCGATCACGCGGGCCGCTACGTGCGCGCGGGCGAATTCGTCGAGGTCTGCCTGAAGCTGTGGGACAGCTGGGAAGACGACGCCGTGCTGGCCGACAAGGAGCGCGGCGTGTGGGGCGACGACGGCAAGCTGCACCCGGCGCAGCACCGCGGCGCGCACTATTCGGTGCAGGGTGCGCTCAACGTGCCGCGCATGCCTCAAGGCTATCCGCTGCTGGTGCAGGCGGGCTCGTCCGAAGACGGCAAGGCGTTCGCGGCGCGCTGGGCCGAGGCGGTGTTCACGTCGCAGCCCACGCTCGAGGAGGGGCAGCGCTTTTACCGCGACGTGAAGGCGCTCGCGCAGCGCGAGCTCGCGATCCTGCCGGGACTGGTCGCGGTGATCGGCGGCACCGAGGCCGAGGCCCAGGCCAAGCAGGCAGAGCTCGACGCGCTGATCAACCCGCTCTACACGCGCAAGCACCTGAGCCGCTTGCTGCGCGTGGAGCCCGAGCGCCTGGTGCTCGATGAAGAGCTGCCCGCGGACCTCCCCGACGAGTCGCAGATCGAGGGCGGCAAGAGTCGCTTCAGCTTGATCGTCGGGCTGGCGCGGCGCGAGAAGCTCACCGTGCGCCAGCTGATCGCGCGCTTTGGGCGCAGCCGCGGGCACCACACCGTGATCGGCACACCTGAGCAAGTGGCGGATGCGATGTGCAGCTGGTGGGAAGGCTGCGCCGCCGACGGCTTCAACCTGATGCCCCCGTATGCGCAAGCCTTCCCCGACTTCGTCGAGCACGTGGTGCCGATCCTCCAAAAGCGGGGCGTGTTTCGTCGGGAGTATTCGGGCGTGACCCTGCGCGAGCACTACGGGGTCCCACGTCCCGCCAATCGCTACGCGCGTTAGGCTAGACTCGCGACGATGCGGTTGAAGACGCTGCACTGTCCGCGCTGCGGCGCCGAGGTCGTGCTCGACAAGAAGCGCGAAGAAGCCAAGTGCCCCTATTGCGGCACGCGCGCGTACGCGGAGCGCGCGAGCCAGCCCGCGGCGCGGACGCTGTTGGTGAAGGCGCACCCGAGCATCTGGATCGGGCTCGCGCTCGTGCTGGTGGTGGCGATCGCCGGTGGGTTGCTGAGGAGCGAGCCTCCAGACCAGCCCTCGCTTCCGAAGGTGGTGGCCGCCGCGGCGGTCGAAGTCATCAAACCTCCGCCACCGCCGAAGCCCAGCGTGGAGGTACGCATCCAGAGCTACGCCCACGCGCAGCTCGTCGACAGCGACGGCGACGGCAAGGACGAGCTGCTGGTGCCGATCG
>DASUME010000586.1:0-3607 GCA_036277895.1 Polyangiales bacterium | reverse complement strand
GCAGGCGCTGATGGAGGCGCAGCTGCTGGAGCTCGACCCGGCCGAAGACGCGACCCTACGGCGCGGCTCGGCGGGATACTACGCATGGTTGATCAGCGGTGAGTCGTGCGAGGAGGCGGCGGCCTACGAGCCGCCCTTCGCGAGCGTGGCCAGTGCGCAGGCGTGGTTGACGCGGCTGTCGGCGCGCCAGGATCGCAACCGCGGTACGTTCCTGTTCGACATGTGGCAGCTCGCGCGCCAGCGAACCTGGGAGGGCCAGGACCTGCGTGCGAGCCCGGATCTGGTGGAGGCGATCGCGAAGGCGCTGTCGCTCGCGCACGAGAGCTTCGACCTGGTCGCAGGCGAGCTCGCCGAGGCGCTGCAGACGCCGCAGCGCACGGTGTCGTTCGCCGGGTTGCCGGCGTTCCCGCGCGCCACGGCGCTGGCGGTGCTCGGCAGCGCGCAGCTGCGCGTGGACCTCGGCGCCCCGCGTCCGGGTACACGCTTGCGCGCATGGTCGCGCGCCGAGGGCGGGCGCTACACGCTGAGCGCGCTGCGCCTCGATGCGCTCGGCCACACGCTCTCACGCCTGGAGCTGCCCCCGCGCACCAGCGGCCAGCTCTCGATCGAGCTCGACGCGCACACCTTCGCGGTGACCGTGACGCTGACGCGCGTGGCGGACGTGGGCGTCCCCGATCCCGACGCGCCGGATACAGAGCTACGCGCGGCTGGGCTGATCGTGGACGCGGCCCCCTGAGGCGAGTCGAACGAAGCCATAGCAAACGCGAATCGCTCGTAGCTACGCCTAAATTCAGGGCGTCCTGGCCGGGTGCGGGTGAATTCGAGGCGGAGTGTGGCATCGTCTCCCGTCGAGATGCGGCCCGCCGACAAACTGAGCCACGTTGGCCTCAAGGTGACCACGCCGCGGCTCAAGGTCCTGCACATCTTTCAGACGCACGAGCGTCATCACCTGACCGCCGAAGATGTGCACCGCGGCATGCTCGATCAGAAGTCGGACATCGGCCTGGCCACCGTGTACCGCGTGCTCGGTCAGCTGACCGACGTCGGCATCCTCTCGCGCAACGTGTTCGAGTCGGGCAAGGCCGTGTACGAGCTGCAGCGCGGCGAGCACCACGACCACTTGATCTGCCTCGAGTGTGGGCGCGTCGACGAGTTCTCGGACGACGTGATCGAGGAACGCCAGCGCTCGATCGCAGAGGCGAGCGGCTACGCGCTCGCGCAGCATCAGCTCGCGCTGTACGGCTACTGTCCCGCCTGCCGCGAGCGCAAGACCAAACGTCAGTAGTCAGCGCGCCTTCCCGAACGGCAACGCTTGCAGGAACTGACAAAACCGCGCGACCTCCGAGCTCGTCACGTCGGCCGGCAAGCGAACCTGCGCGACGAAGCCTGGGCGCAGGTGGAACACGTGCTCGAGCTCGGCGCCACGCGGGCTCTCGGCCGCGAGCCTCACGCGTTGTGAGACCTCGTGCCGCTCGGGCTCGCGCTTGGCGGCCACCTTGGCTGCCGTGCGCGTCGCGGTACGCGCCTGGCTACGCGCGGGGCCGGACCAGACGAAGCGCGCCTTGCGCCCCGCGCGCCCGACCTCGAACGTGCCCTTGCCGGCCTTCTCCAGGGCCTTGAGAGCCGCCACGATGTCGTAGCGCTGCACGTCGCCGAGCTCGGCGCTGAGGCGATCGAGCGCGATGTCTCCGCCCACGCTGCTCCAGCGTGCGGCGATACGGCTCGCCAGCGAGTCGTCGGCCGGCGGAGGCGGCTTCGTTGGGGCACGCGCCATCTGTCGGCTGTAGTCCCGCGCGAGCGCCGCCGTCAAGCCAGCGTGTGCACCGGCGCTTGACCGTAACGAGAAGCAATTGCAGAGACCGCGCGATGCTTCTTACGCGGCGCGCGGCGCGCACGTTGTTCCTGGTTTTGTGCTGGCTGGTGTCGATCCAGGCGAGCGCACAAGATGGAGGCGCTCCGCTCGCCATCGTGCCGGTCGGCCTGGATGCCGGCGCCGTGTCGCCGCCCGCGGCGATCGAGGTGACCGTACGCGACAAGTCGAAGCTGGAGCGCACACGCGAGTCCTCCGATGCCGTCACGGTGGTGGACCTGTCCGCGGCGAGTCGACAGGCGTCGGATGTCGGCGAAGTGCTGGCGCGCACCGAGGGCATCAACGTGCGCAGGCTGGGTGGTCTCGGCAGCGACGCGCGCTTCACGCTCAACGGTCTCTCGGACGATCAGATCCGCTTCTTCGTCGACGACGTCCCGATCGAGCTCGCCGGCTACGTGCAGGGCTTCGCGAACCTGCCCTGGTTGTTGCTCGATCAGGTGGTCGTGTACAGAGGGGTCGTGCCGATCCGCTTCGGCGCCGATGCTCTCGGCGGCGCCGTGAACCTGATCACGCACCAGCCCACGCGCGGCTGGGGCGGCGAAGCGTCTTATCAGGTCGGCTCGTTCGGCACGCATCGCGCGACCTTGTCCGCGTTCCAGGTCCACCAGCCAACCGGGATCTACGGGCGCGTCTCGCTGTACCTCGACTCGAGCCGCAACGACTATCGCGTCGACGACGTCGATGTGTCGGATGCCAACGGCCAGGTGCAGACGCGCAGCGCCGACGCGTTCCACAACGGCTATCGCGCGTTCGGAGGCTCGCTCGAGGTCGGCGTGGTGAAGCGGCCGTGGGCCGAGCGGCTGGCGCTGCGTGTGTTCGGCATGAAGCTGGAGCGCGAGCTGCAGACCAACCTGATCCAGTCCGCTTCGTACGGCGAGGCGCGCTTCGACCGCGCGAGCGTGGGCTCGACGTTGCGTTACCAGCAGCGGCTCGCGCGCGCGCTGCGGCTCGAGGCGCTGGCAGGCTACAGCTTCGTGCCCACGCACTTCACCGATGACTCGCGCTGGGTCTACAACTGGCTCGGGCAGCGCGTCGCGCCGGACCCCACGCCGGGCGAGACCACGTCGCGGCCGGTCGAGCAGACGTTCTGGCAGCACAACAGCTTCGCGCGCGTGGAGCTGAGCTGGAAGCTCGCCAGCGGCCACGACCTGATGCTGGCGGTGATGCCGACGCACGTGCTGCGCAGCGGGCGCGACGAGCTGCGCCGCGAGGGCCGCGATCCGCTGGCGGACCAGCAGCAGCAGCTCTCGATCGTGAGCGGCCTCGCCTACCGGCTCAACGTGCTGGACGATCTGCTGGAGAACACACTGTTCGCCAAGAGCTACGTGTATCGCGCCCAGGCCAACCAGCGCGCACCCAACGGCACGCCGATCGATCGCGACCGCAACGTGGCCCGCTTCGGCGTGGGCGACTCGGTGCGCGTGCGCATCACGCAGTCCCTGTACACCAAGGCGTCGTACGAGCTCGCCACGCGCCTGCCGCGTCCGGACGAGGTGTTCGGGGACGGCGTGCTGGTCAACAGCAACCTGACGCTCAAGGAAGAGACCAGCCACAACGGCAACCTGGAGCTGACCTTACGCCACCAGACCGAGCGCATCGGCGAGCTGCGCGGCAGCGTCAACGGCTTCTTGCGCAAGATCCACAACCAGATCGTGTTGATCGGCGTCGCCCGCGATGCGCGCTACCAGAACGTGTACGGTGCGCGCTCGCGGGGCGTGGAGACGAGCGCGGGCTGGA
>DASUME010000585.1:0-6345 GCA_036277895.1 Polyangiales bacterium | reverse complement strand
AGGGCAAGGGCAGCATCACCGCCATGCGCGCCGCGATCGCCAGCGCGGGGCTCACGCCCGAGCAGGTCGACTTCGTCAACGCGCACGGCACTGCCACGCCGGCCAACGACCAGGTCGAGTCGCTGGTGATGCACGAGGTGTTCGGCTCGCGCCGGGTGCCGATCTCCAGCATCAAGAGCATGGTCGGCCACTGTATGGGCGCGGCCAGCGCGCTGGAGGCGGTGGCCTGCGTCGAGACCACGCTGACCGGGCTGTACCCGCCCACCATCAACTACGAAGAGCCGGACCCCGAGTGCGACGTCGCGGTGGTCGGCAACAAGGTCGAGGCCGGCAAGCACGACGTGGTGCTGAACAACTCGCTCGCGTTTGGCGGCTACGACGCGGTGGTCACGTTCGCGCGCCCCGGCGTGCTGGCGGCGCCCGAAGATCGCGCCGCGCAGCGACGGGTCGAAGCGAGCGGTCTGTCGGCCCGCCAGCAAGACGGGGAGCGTAAGTGAAGCCACTGGCGGTCACGGGCCTGGGCGTGGTCAGTCCGTTCGGCACCGGGCGCAGCGCCTTTGGCGAGGCCCTGGGCAACGCTCGTGCGAGCGCCGAGCGTGTGTTCTCCTCGCCGCATGGCGTGCTGCGCGACGGGCGCTTCGAGCGCGCGCGCCTGGCCGAGGTGCCGGACTTCGACGCCGCGCAGTACCTCGGTGACAAGGGCCTGCGCAACCTCGACCGCGCGACCAAGATGCTGGTGGTCGCCGCCAAGCTCGCGCTCGAAGACGCGGGCCTGAAGACAGACGGCGCGTTTACCAGCGTGCCGAGCGAGCGCGTCGGCATCTGCGCGGCCACGGCGTATGGCTCGCTGGACAGCATCACCGAGATCAACCGCGTCGCGGAGCTGGAGCACCCCCGCTACCTGAACCCATCGCGCTTCCCGAACACGGTGATCAACGCGGCCGCCGGCTACGTGAGCATCTGGGAGGGCCTGGAGGGGCCCAACGTCACGGTCGTCGACGGCAACTGCGGCGGCGCAGACGTGGTGCTGACGGCGCAGACGCACCTCGCGTGTGGACGTGCCGATGCGCTGCTCGTGGGCGGCTTCGAGGTGCTCAACGAGCCGCTGTACCTCGCGTTCGAGAAGCTCGGGGTGGTCAGCGAAGGTGACAGTATCTCGGCACCCGGTGTGGTCGCGAGCCGGGGCACGCACCTCGGCGAAGGGGCCGCGCTGGTGGTGGTCGAGCCGCTGCGGCGGGCGCGTGAACGAGGCGCCCATGTGCACGCGGAGCTGGTCGGCTACGGCACGGCGTTCGAGCCGCCGACCTCGGCCGCGCAGCTGGTGCACGCGTCGGACGAAGCGGTGGAGCGCGCCGTGCGCTCGGCACTGCGCGACGCGGCGCTCGACGCGGACGCGGTCGATCTGGTCTTGTGCGCCGAGAGTGGCGTGAACCTGATGGATCTGGCGGAGGAAGAGGGGCTCGCGCGCGTGTTCGGCTCGGATCTCGCGACGATCGCGCTCAAGGGCCTGTGGGGCGAGACGTTTGGCGCGGCAGCTGCATTGGGCGTGGCCGCGTCGCTGGTCTGGCTCGCGGGTGTGGAGCCGGCTCCGCTCCTGCGTGGAGAGCTGCGGCGCCCGGTGCGGACGGTGCTCGTCACGGCGATGGGCTACTACGGCAACGTGTCGGCTGTGATCCTCAAGAAGGCGAGCGCGCAATGAGCTGGATCGACGACAAGGCGAACGCAGAGCTCGGCCGTATCCGCGACGCGAAAGAACAGCAGGTGTACCCGCTGTACCGGCCGTTCGAGAGTGCAGGGCTGCACACGCACTACCAGGGCAAGCCGATCACGCAGTTCAGCTCGAACGACTACCTCGGGCTGACGCAGCATCCGAAGGTCAAGGAGGCCGCCAAGCGCGCGGTCGACAAGCACGCGATGGGGCTGTCGAGCTCGCGGCCGCAGGCGACCACCACCGCGCACGTGGAGCTGGAGGAGCGGCTCGCGAAGTTCTTCGGCTTCGAGGCCGCGCTCACGTTCACCACCGGCTACCAGGCGATGATCGGCGCGATCATGGGGCTCGCCGACGCGGACACCGCGCTGATCCTCGACAACCTGAGCCACGCCTGCATCCTCGACGGCACGTTCATGGCTGCGGGCGTGCCGCGCAACGCGCCGGAGGTGCGCTTCTTCAACCACAACTCCGCCAAGTCGCTGGAGCGGGTGCTGAAGACCAAGGAGCGCAAGAACGCGCTGGTGCTGGTCGAGGGCGTGTACTCGCTCGACGGCGACATGGGCACGCTGCCGGAGATCGTGGAGGTGTGCGAGCGCCACGACGCGGTGCTGCTCGTCGACGACGCGCACGGCTCGGGCACGCTCGGCAAGCATGGCCGCGGCAGCCTCGAGCACTTCGGGCTCGAGGGCCGTGTGCCGCTCCTGATGACGGCGTTCTCGAAGGTGTTCGGCGGCATCGGCGGCCTGCTGTTGGGCAAAGCCGACGTGATCGAGCTGATCAAGAACTCCGCGCGCTCGCTGCTGTTCAGCGCGAGCTTGCCGGTGCCGATCGTGGCGGTGGTCGCGGAGATCCTGACCATGGTGGAGCAGGAGGGCGAGGGCCTCGTGCAGGAGCTGCACGAGAAGCGCGACTACATGCGCAAGAGCCTGACGCAGCTCGGCTTCAACCTGGGCAAGAGCAACACGCACATCATGCCGCCGCTGTGCGGCGACGAGGCGAAGGCGCTGTTCATGCACCTCGCGCTGCTGGAGAACGGCGTGATGATGATGCCGCTGGTCTACCCGAGCGTGCGCAAAGGCGACGAGCGCCTGCGCCTGAACGTTACGCGCGGGCACACCAGGGAAGACATGGACCGCGCGCTAGGCCTGCTGGAGACGTACGGCAAAGCCTTCTACGTGCTCGGCGAAGACGTGCAGCCCGCTGCTGACTAACTACACGTTGACGTTGACCTGGTCGGCGACGGCGACGATCGCTTGGCACAAAGCCATCAAGACTGGGACCGCGTCCTCGAGAGATCGTCGCCGTCGCCGTTCACCTCAAGGTCAACGTGGAGAGTCAGTCCTCGTCTGGCTTCGACACGTCCATCACGTGCTGGAAGAAGCGAGACACCGTGTCCAGCTCGCCCTCGCTGAACCCGCTCTTCAGCTCGCGGCCGAGCTCGTCGTTCAGCTTCTTGATCTCCTCCAGCTTGCGCTGACCTTTTGCGGTCAGGTGCAGGTGCGTGGCGCGGCCGTCGACCGAGCTCGCCTTGCGCTTGATGCAGCCCGTCTTCTCGGTGCGCGCGACCAGGCCGGTGATGGCAGCATTCTTCACGCCCAGGCCGTGGCCGAGGTCCTTGAGCAGACATCCGTCGTGCTTGGCGACGTAGAACAACACGCCCATCTGCGCAGAGGTCAGACCGGTGCGGGCGACGCCCTCTTCGTCCATACGCTTGCGTAGCGCTTGCTGGGCGACGTTGAGCAAGAAGTACAGGCGCTTGTCCTGACGGGGCTCCATGATCATGGGTAGCGCGTCAGGCGGCAGCTTGCGACCTCTTCCGTGCGTGCTTCCAGCTCCATTCGATCACGAAGCGCGCGGGCTCGTTGCCATCGGCGTCGTGGAGCACAACTGGTACGCGTAGGTTGCCTTTTTCCTCACGCTCGATCTGGGTCCGCTGCGCCTCGTCGAGCGTGGCGCTGGCGCGCAAGTCGCCGCGTGCGCGCTTCGTGTAGTCGACCTCGATGTGCGTGGTGGAGAACAGCGCGCCCTCGGGCAGGTTCGCCAGCAGCACCGTGCCGGTGGCGGCCTCGGCGAGCAGGAACATCGCCGACGCGTGCACGGTCTTCATGTGGTTCTGCACCCGCCGCCGGTTTCGCAGCACGAGCGTGGCGCGCGCCGGCCCCACCGCCTCGAACTCGACCGCCGAGGTCGACAGGTACGGGATCATCAGGCCGGCGCTCTGGGTGATCAGCCACTGCTTGGCCGAGCGCGGCAGCGGCATGGCCTCGATCCGAGCGAGCAGTTGAGTGAACTTGTTTTCGGTACGCATGCGAATCAATATGATATGCATGCGTATCACTTGTCGAGGCAAAGCGGTTTTGCGTCGCGAACGGGGCGGGTGATTTGCGGCGCGCGTTGCGATAGGCTGCGCGGCGTGAGAATCCTGTGCGTGGCGTCCCAGGCCGAGGTGCGAATCGGTTGTGCGGAGGAGTTCCTGCGCGGCCTGCCGCCACGCGGGCCGGCGCTGTTGCTGGTGCCGAGCCTGGCCGCGGGCACCGAGCTGGTCGCACGGGTGCTGGGCCCGGCGCAGGCGCGCTTCGCCTGGAAGAAGCGCACGCTCGGCCAGCTGGCGCGCGAGCTGGCGCTGCCCGAGCTGGCTCGCAGCGGCCGCGTGCCGCTCTCGGGGCTGTCGATGGAGGCGCTGGTCGCGCGCGTGCTGCACCAGCTGAAGGCCCGCGGTGCGCTGCCACGGCACGGCCTCCTGCTCGAGCGCCCGGGCTTCGCGCGCGCGATGAGCAAGACGCTCGACGAGCTGCGCATGTCCGGCGTGGCGGCCGACAAGCTGCGCGAGGTCGCGCCCGAGCTCGGCCAGGTGCTCGCCGACTACGAGCGGGAGCTCGACGTGCTGCAGCTGGCCGACCGCGCCCACATCCATGCAGTCGCCGCGCGCGCGTGCCGGCCGCGGGTGCCGATGTTGGCGCTCGACGTCCCGCTGGTGCACCAGTGCGAGGCGGGCCTGGCGACGGCGCTCGGGGCGGCCGCCAGCGCGCTGTGCGTGACGGTGGCGCGCGGTGACGAGCGCAGCGAGGCCCACTGGCGCGACGCGCTCGGTGCAGAGCTGGAGGTGCGGCGGCCGGTGCCGGCTGATGATCACGATCTCGCCAGGCTGCAGCGCGGGCTGTTCGCGCCACGGCACGAGGCGGAGGGCGGGCCGCGCGGCCGCGTCTCGATCGTGTCCAGCCCGGGTGAGGCGCGCGAGGCGGTGGAGATCGCGCGCGGCATGCTGGCGGCCGCCGCCGAGGGTGTGCCCTTCGATCGCATGGCGGTGCTGCTGCGTGCGAGCGAGAGCTACCGTGCGGTGGTCGAGGAGGCGCTCGCGCGCGCGGAGGTGCCCGCGTTCTTCGCGGACGGCGTGCGCAGGCCGCTGAGCAGCGGGCGCGCGTTCCTGTCGCTGCTGGCCTGCGCGCAGGAGGGCCTGTCCGCGCGCGGGTTCGCGGAGTACCTGTCGCTCGGCGAGTACCCGCGCGGCGAGGGGGAGATCGCGACTCCTCGGCGTTGGGAGCGCCTGCTCGTCGATGCCGCGGTGATCGGCGGTCGCGAGCGCTGGACGCGTCGGCTGCAGGGGCTGATCAAGGAGCGTGAAGACGCACTCGAGCAGGTCGAGGAGTCCACACCCCTGGTGGAGGAGATCGCGCAGCTGCGTGCGCTGCAGGCGTTCGCGTCGCCCCTGCTCGACATGCTGTGGGCGCTGCACGGCCAGAAGGCCGCCGACTGGGGCACCTGGCTCGAGGCCTTGCGCTCTCTGTGCGGCGCCGCGCTGCGCACGCCGGAGCACGTGCTGAATGTGTTGACGGAGCTCGCGCCGCTCGGACCGATCGGCCCGGTTACGCTGGCCGAGGTGCGGCGCGTGCTCGCCCCGCGGCTGGCGAGCTTCGTGTTGCCGAGCACGGGGCTCGGCGCGGGCAAGGTGTTCGTGGGCACGATCGACGACGCGCGCGGCCGCGCCTTCGATATCGTCTTCGTGCCGGGCCTGGCCGAGCGCGTGTTCCCGCAGCGGATCGCCGAGGATCCGCTGCTGCCGGACGCGCTGCGTCGTGCGCTCGGTGCCGAGCTGTGGCTCGCCGAGGAGCGTGTGGCCGGCGAGCGGCTGCTGCTGCGCATCGCAGTGGGCTGTGCGCGCGAGCGGCTGGTGCTCTCGTTCCCGCGCTTCGATGTCGCACACGGGCGTCCGCGAGTGCCCTCGTTTTACGGGCTGGAGGTGCTGCAGGCGATCGACGGCAGCTTGCCGGCATTCGACGAGCTCACCCGGCGCGCCGAGCCCGGTGCCGCCGCGCGTATGGGCTACCCCGCGCCCGACGACGCGCGGCAGGCGATCGACGACGCCGAGTACGACCTCTCGATGTTGAGCCGGCTGATGCGCGCGCCGAAGGAGCAGCGCACCGGCGCCGCGCGTTACTTGTTGCTCGCCAACGCGCACCTGGCGCGCGCGCTGCGCTTTCGGGCCCGGCGCTGGGAGTTGTGGAAGTTCTCGCCCGCGGACGGCTTCGTGGCGATCGATGACGCCGGGCGCGCGCTGCTGGCGGCGCAGAGGTTCGATCAGCGCAGCTACTCGGCCAGCGCGCTCGCGCAGTTTGCGGCCTGCCCGTATCGCTTCT
>DASUME010000584.1:0-3109 GCA_036277895.1 Polyangiales bacterium | reverse complement strand
GTCGCCGTTCCACTCCGCGGAAGGGTCGGTGGTGCGACGCGCGGGGTGGCATGCTTTGCCGCAGGAGGTGGTGATGGCAGTGGCATACAAGCCCGAGGGCTACACGTCGGTTGCGCCGTACCTGTTGGTGAACGGGGCGGCGAGGACGATCGCGTTCTTGAAGCAGGTGTTCGGCGCGCAGGAGCTGCGCGTGATCCCTGGCGACGACGGAGTGATCCGCCATGGGGAGGTGCGCATCGACGACACGGTCGTGATGATCGCGGACGCGATCGAGGGATACCCCGCCGTGGCAGCGGATGTGCACGTCTACGTCAAAGATGTCGACGCGACGTTCAAGAGCGCGCTCGCCGCAGGCGCGACGTCCGTGCAGGAGCCGGTGAAGAAGGACGACTCCGACAAGCGCGGCGGCTTCCGCGATCCAGGCGGCATCACGTGGTGGGTCGGCACGCAGGTCGAGTGATCACAGCCAGCCGAGGCGCACGAGCTCGGCGTGGTCGCGTTGCTCGTAGTTGAGGCCGATGTCGTTGCGGTAGCGCAGGTTCGGGATCACGACCTTGTCGACGAGCGCGTAGCTGCCGCGGCGGGCCTCGGGTGCGGTCGCGCCGCGGCCGGTCACGACCATGATGTAGCCGATCTGTCCCGCCGTGAGCAGCTGCTCGCCTTCGCGTCGTACCTCGGCGTAGTGCAGGTGCCGCGTTTCCTCGAGCGTGACACCGTTCAGGTGGATCGGCGTGTTCTTGCCGAGGCGCTCGTAGCCATCGGCGTACGGAAACGGCGGCACCGTGAGCACCACGCCGACCGCGTAGCCGTCGCGCGTCTCGAAGGAGCCACGCTTCTCCAGCACGCCCTGCAGGATCACGTCCCACGGGTCGACGTGCAGCGCCTCCAGGATCGCGTAGCCGGGTACACCCAGCCGCGTGGTGAACTCGAGCGGGAACGCACCGTCGTCGTTCACGATCAGGTTGAGGTTCACGTAGCCGACGTGACCTGACTCGGCGAGGATCGGCGCCACGCGTCCGAGCGTGGCGGCGAAGAGCTTCTCGCTCCGGCGGTACGACACCAGCGTGCCCATCTCGCCGGTGAGCTCGCCGAGGTCGCCGGGGAAGAAGCGCTTGTGCTCGTAGTCGAGGTTGGTCGGCGTGAGGAAGCG
This sequence comes from Polyangiales bacterium, assembly GCA_036277895.1. Taxonomy (GTDB): domain Bacteria; phylum Myxococcota_A; class Polyangia; order Polyangiales; family DASUME01; genus DASUME01. Next base: position 1,959 of record DASUME010000584.1, on the reverse strand, counting down.
TTGGCCGTCGAAGAAGCCACCGACGCCCACCTCGACGCCGCGCACGTGGCGCATCAGCACGAACAGCGCGGGCTCGTCGATCGGGAACGTGCGCCGCTGGTGCTCCAGCATCGCGATCATGTCCGCGCCACTGTCGAGCTTGGCGACGTAGTTGCGCGTCTTGGCCAGCTTGTCGCCGTGGTACTTGAGCACGTAGCGGGCCGGGTGTGCGCGCACGAACGCGAGCGCGTCGTCGAAGCCGTCGAAGTCGATCATCTCCGCGGTGCGCATGCCGCACGCGCGCGCGACCTGCTGCCCGAAGTCGCGCTCCAGCTCCAGCCGGTCGCCGAACGCGCTGCCTCCGAACACGCGGTAGCCCTGCTGGCGCAGCTCGTCCTGCTGCGCCCCGAAGCCGGTGCTCTCGAACAGGATGACGCCGCCCTTGCCTACCCAGGCGAGCTGGTCGCGCCAGTCCGCGCAGCGCGGCACGTCGCCCAGCAGGATGTCGTCCGCATCGTCCGCGAACACGCGCACGTCGCAGCCGCGCGCGAGCAGCCGCAGGTAGAGGTCGCCGAGAGCGACGTGGTGTCCAACGCCGAGCACTCGCACGCAACGAGAGTAGGCGCGCGACGACGCCAGGCTACGGCCGCAGCTTAAGCGCCGAAGGCGACCCTCTCAGGTCGCCTCCGTACGTTCCCGCTCGTGTGAAGCTCAGGCCTTGGGCTTCTTCGAGGGCGACTTGGGGGGCGCCACCTTCGTGGTGATGCGCGCGCGCGTGGACTCGCGGAGACGCGCCTTCTTGCCCTCGAGCTCGCGCATGTAGTAGAGGCGCGCCTGGCGGACGCGGCCACGGAAGCCGATCTCGACCTGCTCGATACGCGGCGAGTTCAGCGGGAAGATACGCTCCACGCCCACGCCGTAGGAGGTCTTGCGGACCGCGAACGTGGCGCCTACGCCGCCGCTGGACTTGCGGATCACGGTGCCCTGGAAGACCTGAATGCGGTCCTTCTCGCCTTCGCTGATGCGGAAGTGGACCTTGACGGTGTCGCCGACGCGGAAGTCCGGCAGGTCGCGGACCTGGGGCTGCTCGATGGCGGTGAGTTGCGAAATGGTGCTGGGCATGACGTGATTCTCCAAGCGGGGGCGGTATTTGACATACCCCCTTAAGACCGTCAACGGCTGGTTCAGGCGCCTTCGTCCCCGAACAGACGGTCGAGCATGATCGCGCACGCTGCGCGAACGGACAAATGGTTATAAACCCCCGGACGGATTGGGGGAAGTGAGAGGTCTGCCGCCTCGAGCACGCTCTGCGCGAGGCCGTGGCCGGTGCCGAACAGGACCAGCCAGGGGCGATCTCCGGACCGCATCTGGGCCCGAACCTCGCGCGGCGAGACCGGGTCGCTGCCGTTGGGCAAGCGTGCGGCCGTGACCGCGACGCGCGGCGCCTGGCCGTGCAGCTCCGTGATCTTCGCGATCGTCGCCTCGATCGACTCGATCGGCTCGCACAGCGAGAGCGCGACCTTTCGCTCGGGCACGCGCTTCTGGCCGCTGCCCTCGACCCAGTGCTCCAGGATCTTGCCGACCAGCGCACGCTGCGCCTCGATCGGCGTGATCACGAAGTACCCGCTCAGGCCGTAGCTGCGGCACGAGCGCGACAGGTCGTGCACGTCGAGGTTGGTGACGGCGGTGGCGACGATGTTGCCCTCGCGGTCCTTCACCGGGTGGTGCACGAGGCCGACGTAGATCGGCGCGCGCTTGTCCTCGATCAGCCCCCGCTCCTGCTCGCTCAGCGTGTGCGCGGCGAACAGATCCGGACGCGCGCGCTGCGTGCGCTCCAGCGCCTGCTCAGTAGGCGCGTGCGACGATCGCGACGAGGTCGGACTCGTCCTCTGACCCTGGCATCGAGCCGTCGGGCCGCTGGAGGCAGCGGACGGTCACCGCCCGCTCGGCCAGCCGGGCCTCGCCCTCGCCCTGCACCAC
>DASUME010000583.1:0-6668 GCA_036277895.1 Polyangiales bacterium | reverse complement strand
CGCTCTCGTCGACGTACTTCTTGACCTCGATCTTTTGCACCGCCTCCGCGTTGCCGATCAGCTCCTCGACCTTCAGACCGAGGTCCGTGGCCATGCGCTCGACCAGCGCGTACCGCTCCGGGTGCACCGCCGAGCCATCGAGCGGATGGGCCCCGCCCGCGACGCGCAAGAAGCCGGCCGACTGCTCGAACGCGCGCGGCCCGAGGCCCGGCACCTCCAGCAGCTCGAGCCGGCTCTTGAAGCGCCCGTGCTCCTCGCGGAACTTTACGATCTTCTTCGCCAGCGAAGGGCCGATGCCGCTCACGCGCGAGAGCAGCGGCGCGCTGGCGGTGTTCAGCTCCACGCCGACGCCGTTCACGCAGCTCTCGACCACCTCGTCGAGCTTCTTGGCCAAGAGCGGCTGGTGCACGTCGTGCTGGTACTGGCCGACGCCGATCGCCTTGGGGTCGATCTTCACCAGCTCCGCCAGCGGGTCCTGCAGGCGGCGCGCGATCGAGAGCGCACCGCGCACGGTCACATCCAGCTCCGGGTGCTCTTCGCGTGCGACCTCGCTCGCGGAGTACACGCTCGCGCCCGCTTCGTTCACCTGCACCACGATCAAGTCCCCGATCTGGGCGTCCTTGAGCGCGGCGCGCACGAAGCGCTCCGCCTCGCGGCCGCCGGTGCCGTTGCCGATCGCGATCGCGCGCGGCTTGTGCTCGCGCACGTACTGCAGCAGCGTCTTCTTCGCGGCCTCCTCGGCGGCGGCACCCTTGGCCAGGTGCAGCACGGTCTCCTCGAGGAACTTCCCGGTCGCGTCCAGGGCGACGAACTTGCAGCCCGTACGCAGCCCCGGATCGAGCCCGAGCACCGGGCGCTCGCCGAGCGGCGCGGCCATCAGCAGGTTGCGGAGGTTGTCGGCGAACACGTCGACCGCGCTGCGATCGGAGCGCAGCTTGAGCTCGATGCGCAGGTCGTTCTCCACGCTCGGCGCGAGCAGGCGCTTGTAGCCGTCGTCGACGGCTTCCTGCAGGTCGCCCGCGAACGGCGAGCTCGGCTTCTTGCCCAGCAGCGCGGACAGCGAGATCACGAGGTTCTCGCTCTCCACCTCGACGCGCGCGCGCAGCACGTTCTCACGCTCGCCGCGGCGGATCGCGAGGAAGCGGTGCGACGGGATCGTCTTCAGCGCCTCGCGGTAGTCGTAGTACTGCTCGAACTTGGTCGGGCCATCCGGCACGCCCGCCGCCTTCTCGCTGACGAGAATGCCGCGTTCATGGAACACGTCGCGCACGTTGGCGCGCGCGTCGGCGTTCTCGGCCAGGATCTCGGCCACGATGTCGCGCGCGCCGGCGAGCGCCACCTTGGTGTCCGGCACTTCTTTCTCGGCGTTGACGAACGCTGCGGCCTCGGCCTTGGGATCCCCCGCGGCCGGCTGCTCCAGGATGCGCAGCGCGAGCGGCTCGAGCCCGCGCTCCTTGGCGATGATCCCGCGCGTGCGGCGCTTGGGCTTGTACGGCAGGTACAGATCCTCGAGCGCCTGCTTGGTGTCGCAGGCGAGGATGCGCGCCCTAAGCTCGGGCGTGAGCTTGCCCTGCTGCGCGATCGACTCGAGGATCGCCTTACGCCGATCTTCGAGCTCCAGTAGGTAGGCGCGGCGCTCCTCGATGTTGCGGATCTGCACCTCGTCGAGCGAGCCCGTGGCCTCTTTGCGGTAGCGGGCGATGAACGGAACCGTGCTGCCCTCTTCGAGCAGCTTCACCACGGCGCGCACACCTGCCACCGGCAGGTCGAGCTCGCGCGCGATCGGAACGACGGGATCGTACTGCGTCACTTCGGTCATCTGGCCCTGCACATGCAAGTGTGCCCTCACCGGAGCGAGACCGGTGTGCACGATTGGTTAGCGATGAAGGGACGGTCCCGGATGGGAGCGCGTTACGGCTGTTCCGCCTGTGCGTCGGCCTGGAGCGTCTCGGCCGCGTGGTGGGCCCACCAGACGTAGGCCACGGTGAGCACGAAGAGCAGTGCCCCGATCAGAGGTACCCAACTCGGCGTATCGCCGGCTTCGTCGGTGACATCCGGGAGCTCGGGCGGGGTGTGGGCATGACTCATCGGACCCGGAAAGTGGCAGATGACGAGGCGCACTTCAAGATCACAGCGTCGCCGTCCGGGAGACCGGGCGATCCCGGCTGCCTCGAGGGCTACTTCAGCAGCTGCACGAGGGCCTCATGCACGTGGCCGTTGCTGGCCAGCGCGCCGGGTCCGTAGATCGTGTCCTCGCCCGTCAGCGAGGTCAGCTTGCCGCCGGCTTCGCGGATCAACACCGCGGCGGCGGCGACGTCGTACGGCTGCACCATCGGATCGACCACGGCGTCGGCCTGGCCGAGCAGCAGCGCGCGGTAGCTCGCGAAGTCGGCGAGGCCACGCTGGGTGTAGGTCTGCCGCGCGAGCGCGCCGAGCTTGTCTTCGCGCCCGTCGTCGACGAACTGCGCGAGCCCGCCGTGGCAGACCAGAGCGTCTTCGAGCGTCTCGACCGCGGACAAGCGCACGGGACGCCCATTCACGTACGCACCCTCGCCACGCACCGCCGTGAACAGATCACCGGCGGCGGGCATGTACGCGACGCCGGCGTGCGGCTCTCCGTCGAGCTCGACGCCCACCAGGATCGACCAGCTGGGCAGGCCGCGCATGAACGCGCGCGTGCCGTCGATCGGATCGACGACGAAGCGCAGGCCCGCACTGCGCGCGCGATCGCCGCCGTGCTCTTCGCCGAAGAAGCGCGCGTCCGGGAAGCGTGCCTTCACGAACGCCGCCAGCTGCGCCTCGACCTTCTGATCGGCCTCGGTCACCGGGCTGCGATCGGGCTTCTTCTGCGCGCGCCCTCCCGCCCCTTCACGGTACAGGTTGAGCGCGAGCTCGCCGGCCTCCAGCACGGCCGAGATCAGGTCGTCGAACGCGATCCGCCCACCGATGTCTTCGTACATGTGCGAGTGCTAGCATCGCCGGCTATGACTCTGAAAGTAGCGATTCACGGGGCGGCAGGGCGCATGGGCCAGACCCTGGTGCGGCTGATCCACGATGCGCCGGAGCTGGAGCTGGCGGCGGCCGTGGACTCGGCGCAGAGCCCGCTGCTCGGCAAGGACGCGGGGGAGGTCGCCGGCGTGGGGGCGCTCGGCTGGCCGATCACGGCCTCGCTGGAGTCGATCGCGAGCGCGGACGTGGTGATCGACTTCAGCTTGCCGAGCGCGCTGACGGGGCTGCTGGAGGCGGTGCAGCGCTACTCGCGCCCGCTCGTGCTCGCGACCACCGGCTTGAGCGAGGCGCAGCGGAAGCAGCTGGACGAGCTCGCCAGGCACGTGCCGCTGGTCGCCGAGCCAAACTACAGCACCGGCGTGGCCGTGCTCTATCACCTCGCACAGAAGGCGAGCGAGCTGCTCGCGGACTTCGATCTCGAGGTGATCGAGATGCACCATCGCAACAAGGTCGATGCCCCGAGCGGCACCGCGCTCGGTCTGGCTGCCGCCGCGGCGCGCGGGCGCGATCTCGACGCCAGGGCGAACGCGATCTACGGCCGCGAGGGCCACCCCGGCGCGCGCACCGACAAGGAGATCGGCGTGATGACGCTGCGCGGTGGCGACGTGATCGGCGACCACACGCTGATCCTCGCCGGCCCGGGCGAGCGTCTGGAGCTGTCCCACCGCGCCACCAACCGCGATCTGTTCGCCCGCGGCGCCCTGCGCGCCGCCCGCTGGCTCGCCGACAAGGCCCCCGGCCGCTACGGCATGAGCCACGTGCTCGGGCTCGATTGACACTACGCAGCAGTGTTAATCCTCGAGCACTTCGATGCGGGCGCCGAGCTGGCTCGGGTAGGGAGAGCAGCTCGGGCGCACGAGCGACGTGCGTTCGGCGCTGCACAGCACGTTCGGGGCGATCGCGCCGACCACGGCCAGCGTGTACACGTGCCCGCCCGCGAAGTCGTCGTAGGTGGTCTGCGCGATCGGGCTCAGGCTCGTAGTCGCGCAGCCTTGATCGCCGTCGTCGAAGTCATCGGCGGCGTAGGCGCGGAACTCGTAGCTCTGGCGTGGGTTGAAGTCGCCGAGCTGGGTGCGCACGCGGAACGGGATGCCTGCGGCGGGCGCACGTGGGAGCGCACCTTGATCGGCCGTGCCGGCGGTCATGCACACGCGCAGCGCACCCACCGCGGTGTTCGCGGGCACACCCTTGCGGGGAGGCACGTCTGCGACCGCGTGCAGCACCGAGAGGTTGAAGGTGTCGCTCTGATCCGTGCGCGGGTCGGGCTGGATCAGCGTACGCGGCTCGAACGCTGCCGCGAGCAACGCGCGCTCCTGCGCCTCGGCGGCCGCCGCGGCTTGCTCGCCTTGGGCTTGTGCGGCCGCACGCGCCGCCGCCGCGCGTCGATCCAGCGCGCTCGCGTTGAGCGCGACGCCGGTGCCGAGCAGCGTGATCGCCGGCGCGTCGGTCGCGAACGTGCGCAGCAGATCGAGCGCCGCGAAGTCTTGCTCGTCGAACGGCTCCGTCGGCGACAGCCACGCGCCCGTGATCGGCAGCGGGATGGTCGCCTCGCGGGTGGCCGCCGCGCACGGATCCTCGACCCCGCCGTCGCCGGTGCCGCCGTCGACGCCCGCGTCCAGCGCGGCCGTGCGCTGCAAGCTGAGCACCCCGCCGCGCAGCGCCGGCACGCGCAGCGTGGCGCTGCGGCTCCCGAATTCCGCGCGAAGCTGCGCCCCGAGTGTGGTCGGCGCGATCGGGCCCGGGCCGTCTGGATCGTGGCAAAGCAGCAAGGCGCCCGTGTTCGGGATCGCGTGGAGGAAGCGCACGTTCACCGTCGGGCCGACCCCCTGCGAGCCCGCGTCCATGTCGCGGACCGCGCCGTCCATGCCCGCATCACGCGGGTAATTCCCGGCTCCGGTACCGAATGAACCGTCCGGGTTGTCGCCCAATCCGTTGTCATCACCGCAACCGGAGCCCGCATGGAGCGCGAGCAGGCAGGCGAAGTAGAGTCCGGTGTGTGGGGCGGCGTAGGGGGGTGACGTCATGCGGCGAGCCAGTAGGCCGGCCCGAGTTTGCCACCGTCGCGCGCCTTCGTGCAAAGCGAGCGCTCGCGCGGAAGCTCGCGATCGGATACAGCACGCGTGCCGATTTGCTAACGTATTGAGTCCATGACGGTACCTCTACGCTGTCCGAGCTGCGGGACGCCGCGCAAGCCGAGCGATTCGTTCTGCGGCGCGTGTGGTGCAGATCTCACTCCGCACCAGGAGCCCGTGGCGGAGCCCGCGAAGGCGGAGCCCGTCGCCAAGCCTGCGCCGCAGCGCACGATGATGGGTCTGCCCGGGCAGATCGCGGCCGCACCGCCCTTCGTGAACCCCGCGCCGGCACCCAGGAGCGCAGATCCACCGCCAGAGGCGCCCAGGGCCGAGCCGCCCAAGGTGGAGACCAAGCAGGCGGTCCCGCTCAAGACGATCCTCGGAATGACCTCGCCGTTCGTCTCCGGGGTGCCGCAGCCGCTGCACGGCGCCAAGGTCGCCCCGCTCAGCGCGGCCGAGAAAGCGGAGAACGACAAAGACAACGAGCGTCCGGCGAACCCGAACCGCACCATGCTCGGCGTCGCGCCGCCCGAAGGCGTCGCGCAGGCGATCAAGGCCGCCAACGCCAAGCCCGAGCCGCAGAAGACGATGGTCGGCATGGCCGCGCCCTCGCTGCCGGACGGCGAGCTGATCACGCCGCCGCGCGTATCGGCGCCGCCGTTGCCACCGGGCAAGGTGCCCGCGCAGAGCGATCGCACGATGCTCGGCATGCCCGCGGCGCCGAGCGGGCGTCCTCCCGCCGAGCCGCCCCCGCGACCGAGCTCGCCCAACCTGACCTTGCACGGCGAGTCGATGCCGGACCTGCCCGGGCTGGGCAGGTCGCGCCCGATGCGTGCCGTGCTCGCGGCCATGGCCGGTGCGCTGCTCGTGCTCGCCGCTGGCCTGGCTGCCTGGCACTTCTTGAGCGGCACGCCGCTCGGTGTGCGCGTGATCAACGGTGAGCAGGGCGAGACGCTGGAAATTGACGTTCCCGATGCAGAGCCCGGAACGAAGGTGCGCTTCCTCGACGCAGAGCAAGAGCTGCGCGCAGGCAAGGTCAGCTTCCCATTAACCGCGGAAGCACTGGCGCTCGGCGCCAACGAGCTAAAAGTAGGGATCGTGCAGGGCGGCGAGACCCAGAACCACACCGTGAAGCTGCAGGTCGCGTACCGCGCGCGCGCCGATCTCGCGGGCGTGTCCGCCGACCCGCCCACGCTCGCGGTGGTGATCGACGCGCTGCCCGGTGCAAAGGTCACGCTCGACGGCGAGCCACTCGCGCTCGATGCGAAGGGCCACGGCCAGAAGTCGTACCCGCTCAGTCCGGACGCCAGCAACAAGCTCGCGTTCGCGGCCAAGTACCACGTCGAACCCAAAGACGGCGCGGCCGCCGACGGCGTGCTCCAGCTCAGCCTCCCGGTCACCAGCCTGCAGATCGATCGCCCTGGCTCGACCGTCACCACCGATCAGTCTTCGGTCGAGGTCGCGGGCGCGGTGGAGAGCGGCGCTGCAGTCACGGTCGACGGAGCCAAGGCGAAGGTCAACGAGGGCCGCTTCCTCACGCGCGTGAAGCTGCCCAAGCTCGGCAGCTCCACGTTGCGTGTGGTCGCC
>DASUME010000582.1:0-4756 GCA_036277895.1 Polyangiales bacterium | reverse complement strand
GCCTCAGCCCGACCCGGTCAAGCTCGCGCTCGATGCGACGAGTGGACAGGGCGTCACGGTGTCTGCAGACGGTCTCGCCGCCACCTTTGCAGGGCCGGGTAAGGACGGCGTGAAGGCCAACCAGGGGCTGTACGGTGACTTCTGGTACTTCGAGGTCCACCGCATCAACCCGGTCCGCAACATGGGCTTCGGGCTGATGGTGGCCGAGGGTTCACTCAATCCTTACCAGTTCGACAACGTGCCGTGGTCGGTCTCGGTCAACGCCTACGGAGGCGTCTGGCGCGAGCTGATCCCGTTCGATTCGTACACCGGCATGGCGGGCGACACGGACTTCGGCTGGGCGGTCGACTACCGCGCCGAGCACCCGCAGGTCTACGTGATCGCGAGGGGCGCGCTGCTGACACACTTCGACCTGACAGAGATCTGGACGCCGCTCTATCCGATCCTCTACGGCAACGTCGCGTATCCCGAGTTCCCGGGCCCCGATCTGGGCGTCAACTTCGGTGCCACGCCGTTCGCGATCGACGCCAAGGCCATCCTCACCGGCGCCGGCATCGACGTCAGCGCGATGAAGCTCGGCTGGGGTGTCCACGCACACTGAGAGGGTGTAGCGTCGAACGAGCACGGGGTTACTTCCGCGGCGGGGCGAAAGAGGGCCGCTCCGGGGAGTCGCGACCATGATGCAGACGAGCACCGGTGTTGGCACGACGGCACGAAAGACTGATTCGTTGCCGGCGCAGCTAGCAGACTTGCTGCAGACCCTCTTCGTGAGGCGTGAGCGGGACCCGGGCCAGGCTTCGCGGGCCGAGACGATCAAGTCGCTGCAGCGCGAGGCGCTCCGCTACCTCACCTCCTGGCAGCGCTCGAGTGACCTGGGCGATTGCCTCGAGCTCGGCGTCGACGACCGCCGCAGCATGACGCACGTGCTCCGCGAGCTGCGGCTCGACGACGTCCGCGTGGTCTCGCTCGACTCGGCGCTCACGCCCGCGCTCCGTCAGAAGCGCTGGCTGCGCAGCGTGAGCGTGGTGCGGATCGGGCGCGACCTCGACGCGTCGACGGCCGACGTGCTGCGCTCCCTGGAGCCGCTCATGCTCGAAGAGACGGTGCTGCTCTTCGACCACTGGGAAGAGAATGCAGGCGCGTTCAACGCCTGGCTTGGCGCGCACCCCGGGATCACCGCCCGACGCCTGTCCTCGGACGCCACGCACGCGCAGAGCTTCGTCGTCACGCGTGCACCCACCGTCTAGGGTCGCGTCGCCCGTGCGACGGACCTGATCTCGCTTACGCCCCCCTTGAAATGCTGTGGAGAACGTCATGATTGACCAGATCCGTGGAGTCCTGCGCCAGCACGCGCGGCTCGCGGTAGACGTCGACACCCTGAGTGCCGATGCCGACCTCTACGCGGCCGGCCTGACCTCACACGCCACCGTCAACCTGATGGTCGCGCTGGAGAATCAGTTCGACGTCGAGTTTCCGGAGAGCATGCTGCGTCGGCGCTCGTTCGAGAGCATCGCGGCCATTCAGAGTGCACTCGCCGAACTGACGGCGGGTTGAGCCCGATGGCAAACCAGACATCCGTGCGCGAAGCGCTGATCGAGCGCGCCACCAAGGTCGCCAACGACGTCGCCGCCAAGCACGCAGACGATGTCGACAAGCGCGCTCGCTTTCCGGTCGAGGCCGTCGAGGCGCTGAAGCAGGCCAAGCTGCTGGGCATCGCGGTGCCCGAGGAGCTGGGAGGCGAGGGGGCCACCCTGGCCGAGCTGGCTCGCATCGGCGGCATCCTCGCGGGCGCCTGCGCGGCCACTGGCATGCTGTACGCGATGCACCAGATCCAGCTGCTGTGCATCTTGCGTCACCACGGCGGGCAGCCGTTCTTCACCGGCTACCTGCGCGAGTGCGCGGACAAGCAGCGCCTGATCGCGTCGGCCACCAGCGAGATCGGCGTGGGCGGCGACGTGCGCAGCAGCAAGTGCTGCATCGTGCGCGACGAGACGCACTTCACGTACGAGAAGCAGGCCTCGGTGATCTCGTACGGCGAGTTCACGGACGACATCCTCGGCACCGCGCGCCGCGCGCCGGACGCGGCACCGAGCGATCAGGTGCTGGTGCTGGTCAAGCGCGACGAGTGTACGCTCGAGCGTGTCGGCGGCTGGGACACGCTGGGCATGCGCGGCACGTGTAGCTACGGCTTCGTGCTCAAGGCGCGCTGCCCGCTCGACCACATCCTGCCGGTGCCGTTCGCGGACATCTCGTCGCAGACCATGCACCCGAGCTCCCACGTGCTCTGGACGCACGTGTGGCTCGGCATCGCGACGTCGGCGGTCTCGATCGCGCGCAAGTACGTGCGCAGCGAGGCGCGCAAGAACCCCGGCGTCACGCCGCCCAACGCCCTGCGCGCTGCGGAGCTGGTGAGCGCGCTGCACACCCTGCGCGGCTCGATCGCGGGCGCCATGCACGAGTACATCGAGCGCTACGACGACCCCGACCGGCTGGCCGGGCTCGGCTTCGCGATCCGCATGAACAACATCAAGATCTCCACGGCCGAGCAGGTCATCCCGATCGTCAACCGCGCGATGGGCATCTGCGGCATCAGCGCGTACCGGAACGACACCCCTTACTCTCTCGGGCGGCACCTGCGCGACGCACACGGCGCGAGCGTGATGATCCTGAACGATCGCCTGTACGGAACCAACGCGCAGCTCTTGCTGATCAGCAAGGAGGACTGAGTCGTGTCCACGGAAGCCCAAGAGAAGTACCTCAAAGAGCTGTTCGCGGCGGGCCTGCTCGTCGACTGCGGCGTGCCGGGCGTGTACGGCCGAAGCGCGGCGTTCGAGCTGATCATCAGCAAGTTCGACGACTACATCACGCGCCTCGGCGCGGCCGACGCGCCGACCGTGGTGCGCTTTCCGCCGCTGCTCAACCGCAAGAACTTCGAGAAGAGCGGCTACCTGAAGAACATGCCGCAGCTGGCGGGCACCATCCACAGCTTCAGCGGCGATCAGAAGGCGCACTTCGCGCTGATCCATGACCTCGAGACGGGTGCGGACTACAGCCGCTTGCAAGAGATGACGGACGTCGTGCTCACGCCGGCCGGCTGTTATCCGCTCTACCCCACGCTGGCAGGCAACCACGCCAAGCAGGGGCGCATCATGGACGTGTTCTCGTACTGCTTTCGGCACGAGCCGTCGGTCGACCCGGCGCGCATGCAGATGTTCCGCATGCGCGAGTACGTGCGCATCGGACAGCCAGACGCGGTGACGCAGTGGCGCTCGGGCTGGCTCGACAAGGGGGTCGAGATGATGCAGGGCCTCGGCCTCGACGTGCACATCGCGCTGGCCAATGACCCGTTCTTCGGGCGCACCGGCAAGATGCTCGCGAGCAACCAGCGCGAGCAGGAGCTCAAGTACGAGCTGGTGGTGCCGATCACGTCCGAGCAGGACCCGACGGCCGTGCTGTCATTCAACTACCACCAGGAGCTGTTCGGCAGCTTGTACGGCATCCAGGTCGACGGCGAGACCGCGCACACCGGCTGCGTCGGCTTCGGGATGGAGCGCGTGGCGCTCGCGCTGCTCAAGACGCACGGCCTCGACTACACGCAGTGGCCCCAGGCCGTGAAGGACAAGCTCGCGCTCACTGCCCCGTGAGCACGTTGAGGTGCTCCAGCACGGTGGCGATCACGTGCTCCTGGGTCTCGACGCGCGAGAAGGTGTGATCGCCGCCTTCGATCAGCTGCATGCTGAAGTTGGAGTACGCGGCCATCGAGCGCGCCTTGGGCCCGAGCTGTAGCTCCAGGTAGTCGACGCCGTCGTCCTGATCGCTGACCAGGAACAGCGCGTCGACGCCGCGACCGCAGGCGCGACGTAGGTGCGCGAGCATGGTGTCTTCGGCGGGTGGGCGACGCAGCAAGCGGTCCACCACACCCTGCGCGCGCAGCGTGGCGAGCGTCCGCATGCGGCCGGCGATCCCCCGCACGTCGATGTCGCCCTTGAGCAGCCGCAGGTAGGTCGCCGGATCGAGCAGCCGCTTGGTGTAGAACTGCGTCGACTTGAAGTTCTGCGACATCGCGTCCTGCAGCGTCTCGTCTTCCTGGCCGACCAGGCGCCGCGGGTTCATCAGCACTTGACCGACCACACGCGGGTCCGCGAGCACGGTCTGGAACGCGACGTACGCGCCCGAGCACAGGCCGATCACGATGAAGCGCTTGCAGCCGCGCGCGGCGAGCGCGTCCATGGCGCGCTGCACGTCGGACACCGAGGCCTTGTCGAACACGTGCAGCGCCGAGAAGCCGGCCGCGGAGCCGCTGTCGCCGATGCCGGCGAGGTCGAAGCGGAACGCGCGGTAGCCCTGCGAGGCCCAGCGCCGCGCCATCTTCACGTAGAGCCGGTTGGGTCCGACGCGATGGTTGGTGCCCACGTTGAGCATCAGGATGGCGTACTCCGCGCGCGAGGCGCGGCTGCTCAGCGTGGTGGCGGGCTCGCTCAGGATGCCGAACAGCCGGTGCTCGCCGCCGAACAGCAGGGGCGTCTCGCGCACACCGTCGAAGTCCGCGGTGAGCCTCGACGCCACGGCGGCCACGCCCTCGGCCTGAGCCCGATCGCTCGCGACCGGGTGGCGCACGGTGAGCCAGTCGCGGATGGCCTGCAGCGTCTCGTGCGCGACGTCGCTCTCGTGCACCTCCACCATCATGTCCTTGAAGCCGGGAAGCTCGGCGTAGCTGAGCGCGACGCCGGCCTCGCGCCACTTCTGCGGCAGGGGC
>DASUME010000581.1:0-4416 GCA_036277895.1 Polyangiales bacterium | reverse complement strand
GCGCAGACCATCACCTCGCTGACACCCGAGCAGGTGTACCGCGCGGCGTTCGAGCGGGCGGGTGACTGGGGCCAGCAGGCGCTCGAGTTCTGCCCCACCAGCGGCTACCCGATCGACTTCGTGCTCGCGCGGCTGTTCTCGATCGGCGTCGAGCGCGAGGATGTGCGCCACCTGGAGCGGCTCACGGACCCGCGCGTGCTCAAGCGACTCGGCGTGCAGGAGCTGGCGCACAACAAGCGTGAGAACGTGGTGACCTACATGCGCGCGTGGGCGGACCTGCTGGAAGAAGCTTTGCCTGTCGAGGCAGCCTGGTCGCTGGCCGCCGAGTGAAGCGCTTTCGACTGCTGGTGGCCCTGTTCGCGCTGCAGGCGAGCGTGGTGCGCGCCGATCCGCCCGTGCCGGTCGATGCGGGCTTGCTGCCCGTTCCGAAGGCGAGCCCCGACGAGCCGCCGCAGCGGCGCGAGACGGAGCCCTCGTCGCCGCCCAAGGTCCAGAAGAAGCCCAAGGGCCGACCGCACCCGACCCGGCTCCCGCCACCGAACCGGCCCGTGCGCGACGAGCGCGACGAGGCCGACGAGGAGGACGAGGACAAGCTGGAGAACCTGCTCGACCCGCTGCCGAACGTCGATCCGGCGCCGGAGCTGTCGCCGTTGCCCGAGCTCGAGCCCGCCGTCAGCCAGTTCATCGAGACCCTGCCCCAGTCCGTGCAAGACACCGCGGCCAGCGTCGCCAGCTCGATGACCAAGTCGCGCCGCCCGCCCGAGCGCTTCCTGCGCAGCATCTTCGGCCTGCCGCGCGGCCGCTTCGGCACCGGCACCGCCTGGCTGCCGGACGAGTCCCCGCTGCTCGCCTCCGTGCCGCACTTCGGCAACTGGGGCTTGCTGCTGCACGGAACCGTCTATGCAGGCTACGACTACTACAGCAGCAAGCGCGGCGGCCGACGCTTCTTCGGGCGCAACACTCTCATGGGCTCGCTGTTTCGCACCTTCGAGCACAGCGAGTGGCTGTTCCGCGCCGCGCTCAGCCTGGAGCCGCTCACGATCGGCACGCGCGGCTATCCGCAGGTGCTGCAGAGCGGCCAGCAGGCAGACGGCGACCGCGTGCACGACCAGATGTACGCGCTCGACTTCTTCCGCGAGCTGGCGGCGACGTACAGCTGGGAGGTCACGCGCAACTGGGCCGCGATGTTCTATGCCGCGCTCGCGGGCGACCCTGCGGTGGGCCCGGTGACGTTCACCCAGCGCATCTCGGCCAGCCCCGATCCGCTCGCGCCGCTCGGCTTCGTGGCGCAGGAAAACTCGCACACCTCGTTCGGCGTGCTCACGGTGGGCGCCTTCACGCGCACGATGAAGTTCGAGGCGTCGTGGTTCAACGGCTCGCTGCCGGGTGATCACAAGTTTACGATCGCGATCCGCCGGCCCGACTCGTACGCGGTGCGCGCGAGCTGGAACCCATTCAGCTGGCTGAGCACGCAGGTGTCTTACGCCTTCCTCGGCAGCCCGAGCCGGCACGATCCCGGCCGCTCCGATCATCGCTTCACCAGCTCGGCCACCTACACGCGCTGGCGCCCGAACGACTCCGGCCTGGCGGCGACGCTGTCGTTCGCCGAGCACGTCAGCAATCGAAATGACTTGAACACGTCGCTGATGGCCGAGACGTACTGGAACATCGACGGGCACAACGCCGTGTATGGGCGCCTGGATCTGCTTCAGAAGAGCGGCGCCGAGCTGGTGCTGCCGGAGCCCACCACCGAGCTGTTCGCGATCGGTGCGGTCGGTGCCGGCTACATCTACTACTTCTCGCCGCTGATCACGCTGACCCCGGGCCTCGGCGTGCGCGGCTCCGTCAACCTGATGGAAGACGACCTCGCGCGCTTCTACGGCGGGCAGGCTGCCTACGGCGTAATGGCGTACATGCAGCTGCGCACTACAGCGCTTCCGCTCGGAGGCACGTAAGCTGCGCAGGTGATCTGCCTGCTGTATGCGCACCCCTATCCAGACCGTTCGCGCGCCAACCGTGCCCTGCTCGCAGCCGTGCGCGACTTGCCGGGGTTGGATGTGCGGCCGCTCTACGACCTGTACCCGAGCTTCGCGATCGACGTGGAGGCGGAGCAGCGCGCGCTGACCCGGGCGCGCGTGATCGTGCTGCAGCACCCGTTTTACTGGTACGGCGTACCGGGCTTGCTCAAGCACTACTTCGACAAGGTGCTCCAGCTCGGCTGGGCCTACGGCACGGCGGACAAGGCGCTCGCGGGCAAGACCTGCCTCTGGGTGACCACTACCGGCGCCCCCACCAGCGGCTACTCCAACGACGGCATGCACCGCCGGCCGTTCGAAGACTTCGTGCCCGCGATCGAGCAGACCGCGCTGTTCTGCGGCATGCACTGGAGCGAGCCGCTGACCGTGTTCGGCGCCCAGCGGATCGAGGAAGCAGAGCTGAAAGAGGCCTGCGCGAGCTACCGCGCGCGTCTGCAAGACCTGTCTGCGCGCGCGGCGAGGCAATAGATGGCTCACGGCATGATGGTCGACGCGTTGATCTTCCTGGGTGCCGCGGTGGTGTGCGTGCCGATCGCCAGCCGGCTCAAGCTCGGCTCGGTGCTCGGCTACCTGGCCGCCGGCTGCATCATCGGGCCGCAGGCGCTGGCGCTGGTGGCGGACCCGCACGCGATCCTGGAGTTCGCGGAGCTGGGTGTGGTGCTGATGTTGTTCGTGATCGGGCTGGAGCTCGACCCGCGCAGGCTGTGGGAGCTGCGTGGCGTGGTGTTCGTGGGCGGTGCGCTGCAGCTCGCGGTCACGGCGGGGGCGCTGACCGCGGGCGGGCTCGCGGTCGGGCTGCCGTGGCAGGCCTCGTTGATCGCGGCGCTCGCGCTGTCGTTGTCGTCGACCGCGATCGCGATGCAGACGATGGGCGAGAAGAACCTGAACAACACGCCGCTCGGCCGCGGGGCGTTCGGCGTGCTGTTGTTCCAGGACCTGGCCGCGGTGCCGATCATGAGCCTGGTGCCGTTGCTCGCGCCGGCGGGCAGCGTGGAGCCGTTCCAGTGGGCGAACCTGGGCAAGGGCGTGCTCGCGATCTTGCTAGTGGTGGGCGTGGGCCGCTACGCGACGCGGCCGATGCTCAACATCGCCGCGCAGACCAACATGCGTGAGGTGTTTACCGCCATCTCGCTGCTGCTCGTGCTCGGTATCGCGCAGGTGATGGCGCTGGCCGGCTTGTCGATGGCGCTGGGTGCGTTCCTGGCGGGCGTGCTGCTCGCGGGCAGCGAATATCGCCGCGCGCTGGAGACCGACATCGAGCCGTTCAAGGGCCTGCTGATGGGGCTGTTCTTCATCGCGGTCGGGATGTCGGTCGACTTCGCGTTGCTGGCGCAGAAGCCGGGCCTGGTGCTCGGCTTGCTCGCGGGCTTTCAGGTGCTCAAGCTCGGCGCGCTGCGCGTGATCACGCCGCGCTTTCAGATCGCGGGTACGCAGCGCCTGCTGTTCGCCTCCTTGTTGGCACAAGGTGGCGAGTTCGCGTTCGTGGTGTTCGGCGTCGCGCGCGCGAGCAAGGCGCTGCCGAGCGACTACGAGGGTGTGTTGACGCTGGTGGTCGCGCTGTCGATGGCGCTGACGCCGTTCTTGATCATCCTCTGCGATCGGATCGCCGCCAACCACGCCGACGAGCAAGCCAAGGAGTACGACTCGATCGAAGACGAAGGCGCGCAGGTGATCATCGCCGGCTTCGGGCGCTTCGGGCAGATCGTCGGGCGCCTGTTGCTCGCGACCGGCCACCGCGCGACCGTGCTCGATCACGATCCGGACGCGGTGCAGACGCTGCGCAAGTTCGGCTTCCGCGTGTTCTACGGCGACGCCACGCGCATGGACCTCTTGGAGGCCGCCGGCATCGCGCACGCCAAGGTGCTGGTCAACGCGATCGACGATCAGGAAGACAGCCTGGAGCTGGTCGACGCAGTGCGCGAGAAGTTCCCGAAGTTGCCCATCCTGGCTCGTGCGCGCAACGTCACTCACTACTACGAGCTACGCCTGCGCGGCGTGGAGATCGTGGAGCGCGAGACGTTCGAGTCGGCGTTGGCGCTCGGCCGGCGGGCGCTGGAGCAACTGGGCAGGCCCCCGTACGAGGCGCAGGAGATCAGCGACCGCTTCAAGCGCCACAACGTGCAGAGCGTCGAGGCGATGACGCCGCACTACAACGACGAGGCCAAGCGGCTGACCATGGCCAAGGCCGGACGCGAAGAGCTCGAAGCACAGTTCGAACGCGACCGAGAGCTGCGTAGAATCGGTGTCGAGGGTCCCGCCTGGCAGCGGGACGAGGGGGGCACGTGAGCATACGGACGAGAGGTCCTCGGCCCGCGAGCGACAACGGGAAGGGTTGGGGGACGATGAGCTTGGTGAAGGTACTCGCGTCGGCAGCGGGTCT
>DASUME010000580.1:0-2489 GCA_036277895.1 Polyangiales bacterium | reverse complement strand
AGCTGGCACTGGCGGCGCATCGACGACGTGCCCACCCGGGCGCCGTGCGGCAGCGCGTCGACGGTGACCGGCGCGCGCGCGCACAGCGCGTCCCACGGCACCTCGCGCGACGACACGGCCGCGAGCATGAGGCCCGGCGCGAGCTCGGCCGGCACGTCCTTCATCGAGTGCACCGCGAGATCCGCGCGCCCGTCGCTGAGCGCCTCTTCGATCTCGGTCACGAACAGGCCCTTGCCGCCGACCTCGCTCAGCGGCCGATCCTGGATGCGGTCGCCGAGCGTGACGAGGTGCAGCTCCTCGACCTCGAGCCCCTTGTGGTGGCGCTTGAGCTCACGGGCCACCCAGCGTGCCTGCGCCAGGGCGAGCGGACTCTTTCGCGTAGCAATCGTTACCTTCACGTGCGCTCTCCCTGCGGCTTGGCAGGAACAAGCGTAGCGCTCGGTGAGGCGGGAGCACTCACCGCTTCATCCAAGGCGAACAACTTGCGCACGCTGGAGACGAGCTGGTCGCCGTCCGGCTGCTCGCGGCTCTTCTTGAGCTCGGTGGTCGGCGTGTGCAGCAGCTTGTTGACGATCGCGTCGGCCATCATCTCCAGGCTCTTCTTCTCGCTCGCGCTCACGCTCTTGAGCCGCGGCAGCGTGCGCTCCAGCTCCGCGGTGACGACGGTGCGCACGCGCTCACGCAGCGCCACCAGCGTGGGCGTCAGGCCCAGCGAGCGCTGCCACTGCTCGAACGCGACCACTTCCTCTTCGACGATGCGCTCGGCGTGCTCGGCCTCGCGCCTGCGCGCCGCCATCGCCTGCGAGGCCACCTGCTGCAGGTCGTCGACGTCGTACAAGAACACGTTGTCCATGCTCTCGACGCGCGGGTCCACGTCGCGCGGCACGGCGATGTCGATCAGGAACAGCGGGCGGTGCCGGCGCGCCTTGATCACGCCCTGCATCAGCTCGCGCGTGATCACCGGCCGCGGCGAGGCGGTGGAGGTGATCACCACGTCCGCCGCGATCAGCTCCTGCGACAGCTGCTCCCACTCGCGCGCCTCGCCACCACAGGTCTGCGCCACGGCGCGCGCGCGCTCCTGGTTGCGGTTGACCACCGTCAGCAGCGTGCCCTGCTGCGCGAGCGCCTTGGCCGCGCCCTCGCTCATCTCGCCCGCGCCCACCAGCAGCACGCGCCGCCCGGTGAGCTCACCGAAGATGCTCTTGGCGAGGTCGCACGCGATCGTGCTGACGCTGACCGCGCCGGTGGCGATGCCGGTCTCGTTGCGCACGCGCTTGGCGACCGCGAACGCGCGCGTCATGCAGCGCCCGAGCAGCGTGCCCACGGTGTTGGTGTCGCTGGCGACCGTGAAGGCGTCCTTCACCTGGCCGAGGATCTGCGGCTCGCCGACGACCAGCGAGTCCAGGCTGGCGGCGACGCGAAACGCGTGGCGCGCGACGCTGGCGCCGGTGTGCTCGTAGAGGTGCGAGCCGATGTCCTGGCCGCCGACACGCTCGCTGAAGTAGTCGCGCACCGCGCGCACGGCGCTCAGCGGGCTCTCCGCGCTCGCGTACATCTCGACGCGGTTGCAGGTGCTGACCAGCATCGCCTCTTCGAGGCCGCGCTCGCGCAGCGCACGCAGCACCTCGGGCAGCTCTTCGCCGGCGATCGCGAGCTTCTCGCGGACGTCCAGCGGTGCCGTGTGGTGGGACACGCCCACCATGATCAGTTCAGGGGCCACTTACAACGCTCCCGTCTTGCTGCGTAGCGCGTATCCAACCAGAACGGCGACTGCACACGCGAAGCCGAGCAGGGTGCCGATCGCCGCGCGCCGACCTTGCCATCCCGCGGCGACGCGAAGCAAGAGCACCGTGGCGAACACGGCCCACGCCACCAGGCCGAGGATCTGTGCGCCCGACAGTGCGATCGGGAGCTTGGCTGCCCAGAACGCGCCACTGACGGAGCCCAGCGTGAACAGCGGGAAGCCGATCAAGAGCAGCTTGAGCCCGAGCGAGTCGAGCACGTCGAGCGGCGGCAGGCGCGTGAAAAGGCCACTCAACTGGCGACGCCGTAGCAACCGTTCCTGGATCAGGTACGCGGTGGCGACGGCGAACGCGAGCGTGAAGGCGGCCACACCGAGCACGTTGACCAACACATGGGCGGGCAGGAGCAGCGAGCGGACTTCGTCGGGCACGTTGGGCACGCTGTGCCCGAGTCCTGCGGCCAGGAACATCAGGAGCACGATGGGGGTGGTGAATGCGCCGAGCACGGCCAGGCGCCCATAACGGAGCGCGACCAAATGCGCGGAGACGATGGCGAGGCTGGCGATGGTCAACATCTGCCGAATGTCGCCGAACACGGGATGACGAGCGGTATCGCCGAACAAGAAGCTCACGTGGAAGATGGCTGCCGCTAGCAGCAGTCGTGCCGCCCACGTCTGGCCCCACTGGCTGCCGTAGCCGATCAGCATGAAGTAGCCGATCGACGCGCCCATGTAGGCGACGCTGGCC
>DASUME010000579.1:0-2710 GCA_036277895.1 Polyangiales bacterium | reverse complement strand
AAGATCCCCGCGCAGCTGAACCGGCAGCACGTGGGCTCCAAGCTGCAGCCGCGCCAGCTGCGTGGGCACGAGCAACGTGCCCGCCCAGAGCGCGGAGGGCAGCGTTGGATGGAGGCTGACCTCTGCGCGGTCGAGGTAAAGCGACCATCCACTCCCCGTTCCGCCGGCGACCCGCACGCCGCGGAGCTGTGCATCGCCGGGGTACCGGGAGTAGGCACTCTCGTAGGCGACGTCGAGGTCGGCGGACTCCGCCACGCGATCGATCGCGCTCTCGAGCTGCAGGTTGGCGTATACGAGATACACCAACTCCGCGCTGGCCAACGACGCAAACAAAATCAACAAAATCCACCGTAGTCGCATGGCAAGCTCCGTCTAGTGTGTGTCGTGAGGGCTCAGCCTCGGTTTCCCTTGTCGCCTGAGCCTGCGTCCACCAACGAGCCCTTCGCGCGATCGTAGAGGGCCTCTAGCTTCTTGCCGGCCAGCTTGGTTCCCTTCAACAGCTGGTTGCTGGCGTCCTCGAGCTCGTCGATCACGTCTGCGCCGGATTCACGGGACTGCTGCCCCGGCGAGAAAGGCCGCCCGCGCAGCGGTGAGCTCGGCGCCCGCCCTATTCATCACGGGGATCCAGTCATCCTCGGACAGCAGCATCCAACCGTCAGGCCAGACAGGAACGGGCTCGGCATCCGGCGATGCCTGTCCTGCCTTGGGTTCGACGGCTGCTCGCGTCGCGCGCGCTGGCTCGTGCGTAGCCTCGTCCTTGTTGCACGCGGTCGCGAACGCGAGAGGCAGCATCCAGCTCAGGTGTCGGGTGTTCATGTTCGGCCCTCCGTTCTGTCGAACTGCCCGAACACTTTGCATCCGACGTGCCGAACTCGTGCGCACCGCGCGCTCACCGAGAACAACGGAGAAACTCCAAATCGCAAGCCGTTCGATTGTCGCGCGCGTTGCCTCCGCATGGCCATACCTTCCCAAATGTCGACACGAGTCTCGAACCGCTCGCCGATGTATCGCGCTCCTCGGCGCGCTCTGCACGGTCGCGCTCGCGTACGTCGTGCTGCAGCTCTCGACCACGGCACGCGCACTGATCGAGCAGCTGCCCTCTGCTGTGGGTGCGAGCGGGGCAAAAGCCGCGAACCCAGAAGCAGCGGATGCAAGCTCGTCGGGTGCCCGTGTGTTGATGGCGCCGGACGCGGCGAGGTACATGCGTCCAGTTTCTTCCACATCGCCTTCGGAACCCGTGCGGCCGACGGAGCCCTGCTCGGACCAGCTCCGCCTGGTGGCGAGTGTCGTCAACGAAGCCCAGAGCAACCCTTCCCTCGCCGCGGTCGACGCATACGGCGGCACGCGCGTGATGCACCTGGGCGAGCGCATCGGCGGCTACCAGTTGGTCTCGCTGCATACGCGGAAGGCCTACTTCGCGCGCCCGGACGGCGCGTTGCGCGCTACGCGTGAGCTCAGGCGTGCGCAGTCGGGCGGCCGCCTCGTCCCCTGTCCTGGCGCGCTCGTCAGCGAAAGCAGTGCTGGGCAACGAGGAGCTGGATGCTGGCATCCGACGGATCGGGACCTATCGTTTCGTGGTCTCGCGTGAGCTCCTGGAACGCGCGCTCACCCTCCCGGCCGCGATACGTCGCGGTGCGCGCTACGAGATCGTCGAGCAGAATGGCCGCGTGGCTGGGGTCCGGGTCGCCGCGACGTCCGCCAGCTCGCTCGAAGCCAAGATCGGGCTCGAGCGTGGCGACGTGCTTCGCAGCCTCAATGGGCTCTCGTTGAGCGATCCCGCAGATGCTGCAAGCGCTCGCCCTCATCCGCAAGCAGCATCAGTTCTCACTGGCCATTCTGCGCGCCGGCGTCCCTCACACGATCGAGTATCGCGTAGAGTGAGCGCAGCACGTCACTCGCCATCGGTCACCTTCACCTTCACGCCCAACGTCGTCAGCACCGCTAGCAGCCTCGGCAGGAGCCGCGCGTCTTCGCCGTCGCTCACTGGTCCGATCAACGCGCACGCGGGTATCCGGTCCAGGAGCGCGACCAACGCGCACTCCACACTTCGCTCATGGACGACGACGAGTCCCTCGGACAGCAGCCGCTCAGCGACCGCAGGCGGCGGCGGCTCATCCGAGACCACGAGCGCGAAGGACTGATGCAGAGAGGAGGTCACGCCGAACACAAGTGCAAAGCACAGACCAGCGGCTTGCCATCAGCAGCGCGGCTCGTGCACCATCGTGGCTCCGGAACGTGCACCAGGGCCCAGGCAGTCTACTTACTCTGTATGATCACGACCGCCCTCTGTGCGGGTCGGCTCGTGCGGAGCTATCGTCGCGGTCGCACGCGCATCTTGCTCTGGAGCAGCCTGTGCTTCGCCGGTCTGGCGCTCACGAATGCACTGCTGTTCCTCGACCTCGTCTTGTTCCCGACCGCCATAGACCTTGCGCTGCCGCGTGCTCTGATCACGTTGGCGTCGCTCTCGCTGCTCGTCTTCGGGTTGGTCTGGGATGCTGGCTGACGCCCAAGAGGCCGGCCGACGTTGATCTGGGGCGCGATCGCAGCGCTGTCTTTGGTTAGCGCGCTGTTTTTCCCGCGCTTCTGGCGAGTCACAGGGGATCGACTGTTCGGCCCTTTCGCCGCGGCATTCGTGGTGTTCGCGGGCAACTACGTCTGCCTTGCGCTCTTGCGCCCGGACGCGAGACCCGTCACCTGGTCTACCTGCTCA
>DASUME010000578.1:0-4100 GCA_036277895.1 Polyangiales bacterium | reverse complement strand
GCTGCTCGAGGACATGCTCTACGAGGCCGGCGACGCAGGCCTCGAGGTCTGTCTCGCCGAGTCCCCAGCGGGCGACGAGAGCAGCCGCGCCGCGCTGCTGAGCGAGTACACGCTCCGCTACGCGCGCGCCGTGCAGTCGATCACCGAGCACCGCGGCTCGCGCTCGTTCGCCGGCGCGCGGGGTGAGGCGGGCTTTCCCGACTGGCTCGCGCTCGACAGCGCGAGCTGCTGGAGCGACGTCGCGGGCGTGATCTACGTCGGCCTGGTCAGCACCGTCAGCGGCATCCGCCTGCTCGGGGGTGGACGTCCCCACCCGGTGCGGCGCGAGGCGATCACGTTGTTGCCGTCCGCGATGTGAGGCGCGGGTCGAAGCACACGGCTCCACCGCGCGCGGGCGAGCTGGCGAGAGCCCGCTCAGCGGACGATCTTCAGGCGCCGCGGGCCGCTCGTGGTGGGCGCCTTGTCACCGCCCTGGCGCTCGAAGTGCCGCCGCGCGATCAGCTCGGTCAAGGAGTCGGCGATGCGCGAGAACGCGCGTGCGGACTCGCTCGCGGGCAGGGCCTGCACCACCGGCGTGCCCTTGTCGCCCCACTCGCGCACCTTGGGCTCGAGCGGCACCTGGCCGAGCAGCGGCGCCTTGGCGAACTCCGCGATGCGCTGGCCGCCACCCTCGCCGAAGAGCGCGTGCTTCACGCCCGCACTGTCGACGAAGTAGCTCATGTTCTCGACCACACCGAGGATCGGGATGTTGAGCTTCTCGCACATCGAGACGCTCTTGTAGACGTCCTGCAGCGCGACCTCTTGCGGCGTGGTCACCATCACCGCGCCCGTGACCTTGAGCTTCTGCGCCAGGCTGAGCGCCACGTCGCCGGTGCCCGGCGGCAGATCGAACACCAGGTAGTCGAGCGCGCCCCACTTCACGTCCTGCAGGAACTGCTGGAGCGCACCGTGCAGCATCGGACCGCGCCACACGATCGCGGCCTTGGTGTCTTCCATCAAGAAGCCGATGCTCATCAGCTTCACGCCGAAGCGCTCGAGCGGCTCGATGGTCTTGCCGTCCTCGCTGTTCGGGAAGCCCTGGATGCCGAGCATGGTGGGGATCGACGGGCCGTAGATGTCGGCATCCAGCAGGCCCACGCGCGCCCCGGCACGCTTGAGCGCCAGGGCGATGTTGACCGCGGTGGTGCTCTTGCCGACGCCGCCCTTGCCGCTCATCACCAGCAGCACGTTGCGGACTTCCGGGATCGGGTCGTCCTGGCCGATGTCGCGGGTGGGGATCTGGAGGTCCCAGTCGAGCGTGACCAGGCCGGCTCCAAGCGGCGCGAGCGCGTGCTGGATGCGCTCGCGGATGGTGGCCTGGAGCTCGTCGCTCGGGGCCGTGAGCCGCACGCTGGCCCGTACGCCGTCACCCTCGACGACCACCTCGCTGAGGGTGCCGAGCTCGAGCATCGGCTTCTTGAACGCCGGGTCTTCGACCGTGGCGAGCGCCGACAGGACCGCTTCGCGGGTCAGGGCAGACATCAGAGGCTCCTTGTCCCCGCCTGTGCCGGGGCGGGTGGGATAAGGCCCGGGCGGGAGGTGGTCAAGCGCGCCGAAGGGGGTGGGTTCCGCTATGCTCCGCCGCCGATGAAGCGCCGCCCCGTGCTCCCGCTCGCGATTTACCTGGCCTGCGCAGCCGTGTACCTGCTGCTCCTGGGCGCGCGCCGCGACGGCCCCACACCCGACAACCACTACGTGCACCTGGCGAATAGCTTCCTGCACGGGCAGCTCGGTGTGCTCGACAACAGCCCCCCCGGCACCAACGACTGGGCGCTCTACGAGGGCAAGTGGTTCGTCTCGTTCCCGCCCTTCCCGGCCCTGGTCATCTTGCCGGTGGTCGCGATCTGGGGCCTGGCCACGCGCGATGCGATCTTCTGGGCGCTGGTGGCGGCCGCTGCGCCCGCCCTCTTGTTCGTCTACCTGCGCTTCCTCAGCGAGCGCGGCGACAGCACGCGAGGCACGCGCGACAACCTGCTGCTGACCGGCCTGTTCGCGTTCGGCACGGTGTTCTTCTTCGTGGCCGTGCAGGGCACGGTCTGGTTCGCGGCGCAGGTGGTCGCGTCCTGCTTGCTGATGGTCTACCTGCTCGCGGCGACCAGCGCGCGCTGGCCCGTGGTCTCGGGCCTGGCGCTCGGGGCGCTGGTCGCGTGCCGGCCGGAGACCGGGCTGGCCGGCTTGTTCTTCACGGTCGAGACGCTGCAGGCGTTTCGAACCCGTACCGACGACGACCCGGCAGCGCATCCGCTCGTGCGCGCGTGGCGCTACCTGCTGGGCGCGGACTTCGCGCGCGTGCTCAAGGCGCACCTTCAGCTGGGCGCGCCCTTGGTCTCGCTCATGGGCGTGCAGCTGTGGATGAACTACGCGCGCTTCGACGACCCGTTCTCGTTCGGGCACGAGTATCTGCAGATCCGCTGGCGCCCGCGCATCGAGACCTGGGGCCTCTTCAACTACCACTACTTACCGAAGAATCTCGCCGTGTTCACGGCCAGCTTGCCGTGGATCGAGGACCGCGCGCCGTACCTGAAGATCAGCCTGCACGGGCTCGCGCTCTGGTTCACCACGCCGGCATTATTGTGGACGCTGTGGCCGCGCTTCGTGAACGTGCGCATGGTCGGCCTGTGGCTGGCGTTGCTGCCGATCGCCGTGATGGATCTCGCCTACCAGAACAGCGGCTGGATCCAGTTCGGCTATCGCTTCGCGCTCGACTACATGCCGTTTCTGATCGTGTTGCTCGCGCTCGGACGCCGCCGCTTCGGGCCGGGATTCCACGCGTTGCTGGTGTTCGCGGTCGCCGTGAACTTGTTCGGCGCCGTCACCTTCGATCGCGCGTGGCGTTACTACGACAATGACGGCTCGCAGAACCGTCTGTTTCAGCCAGACTGACGAGTGAACGTGTATAGTCGCCGTTCTGCGCGGAGATCTTACTAGATGGCCTACCTGTTCGACCCCGAAGTCCTGACCGAAGTCGTACGTATGCACCTCGGGGCACCGATCGAGCAGCAGCTAGCGGGCATCTCGCAGACGCTACGCAGCATCTACGGCGACCATGTCCATCCGGGGCAGCGCTGGGTGTTCAGCAACGCCGGCGGCGTGATGAGCACGATCAGTCCGCTGCACGTGTCGCCGAACGAGTACCTGCTGTTCTGCGGCACGCCGATCGGCAGCGAGGGACACAGCGGCCGCCACCGCGCGGAGCTGTACGAGCTGGTGATGGCCGGCGAGCTGTGGACGTACGAGGCCGGCTCGCTGGAGCGCAAGGTGCACCGCGCGGGCGACATGGCAGTGCTTCAGCGCGGCAGCGCGAACGGCTCCAAGCTGCGGCCGGGCCTGTGGATGCTCGAGTACGCGCGCGGCCCGGTCGCGAGCCTGTTCCCGTACGCGCTGTCGGACACCCTCTTCTCGACGCTCGACTTCGAGGATCTGAAGAACACGCTCTGGATGTCGACCAAGCTGATGGCCAAGGAGATGCTCGTGCGCCTGCGCGAGCGTCGGCTCTCGCGCCCCTTCGTGCCGAACCTGAGCGCGCTCGGGCAGCACGAGCGCCTGCAGAAGCGGAACAAGCGCACCAAGGGTCGCACGCTCGCGAACTGAAGAAGTTGCGCCTCATGGCCGCGCTCGACATGCTCCGCGAGCGTGTCTGAGTCGAAGCCCCTCGTGAGCCGCGCCGTTGCGGCGTTGCTGTTGATCGGTGCCGGCGTCCTCGTCTGCTGGGCGTACTGGGATCAGCACTGGCCCGCCACCTACACCGCGGGCAAGCGAGCGCACCACGACGGCGTCTACTACTACGTGTATCTACGCTCGCTCGGCTTCGACGGCGACATCGACTTCGCCAACGACTATCAGCTGCTCGAGAACCCGTGGCAGTCGCCGGTCAACGCGCGCACCGGCAGGTTCGAGAACATGTTCGGCATCGGCACCGCGCTCGCGTGGTCGCCGATGCTCGCGATCGCGCGCCTCGTGTACCCGTCGCAGAACGGCGCGAGCGAGGACTTCCAGTGGCTGGTGTACTTCGCCAGCGCCTTGTACGGGTTCGCGGCGACCGTGCTCATGTACCTCACTGC
>DASUME010000577.1:0-4072 GCA_036277895.1 Polyangiales bacterium | reverse complement strand
GAGGATCAGCACGCGTCCCACCGTGCCCGCGAGCTCGGCCTTGACCGCGGAGGGCAGCCGCTCCGAGACCTCCTTGCGCTCCACCGGCGAGCTCTCGTGCACGCGCACCTTGATCAGCTCGTGGGCGAGCAAGGCCTCGTTCACGGCGCTGAGCACCGTCTCGGTGAGGCCTTCCTTGCCGACCATCACCACCGGGTCCAGGGCGTGGGCTTCGGCGCGCAGAAATCGCCGCTGTTTACCGCTGAGAGGCATAGCGTCCGTGCTTAGCGCGGAGCGGCCGACCAGACGACCCGACCGTCTTCGATCAGGACCGCCTGCGCCGGGCTGAAGCCCTCCTGGTGGCGCTGCGCGGTGAGCCGTGCGGCGATCTCGACGAGGGTCGGCATGTGCCCGAAGGCGGCCACGATCTCGTCGTCCGGGTAGGCGCTGAGCTCGCGCGCCGCCTGCTCGGCCGGGGCGGTGAACGAGAGGTTCGGGAGGATCTCGACCGTGCTCCGGAAGCCGAGCCCCTGCGCGAACAGCTCGGCCGTCTGCACGGTGCGCACGCGCGGGCTGGCCACGATGCGCGTCGGCATCAGCCCGCGGTCCTGCACCAGCTTCGCGAGCTCGCGCGCCTGCGCGCGGCCGGCCTTCGTCAGCCAGCGCGCGCCGTCGTCGAGGCCTTGCCGCTCGCCGACTGCCTCGGCGTGTCGAACCAACAACAGCTGCACGTCAACCGCCGCGGTGGGCGCGCCGGAACAGCGGGCGCGGCTCGTCGGTGGCGCCCTGGTAGGTGACGCTGAAGGTGTGGAAGGCGTCGATCGCGGCCTGGGTGTCCTTGCCGTCCGCGAGCTGGAAGGCGTCGAAGCCGCAGCGCTCCAGGTAAAACAGCTGATCGGTGAGCACCTCGCCCACGGCGCGCAGCTCGCCCTTGTAGCCGTAGCGTTCGCGCAGCAGGCGCGCCTTGCTGTAGCCGCGGCCGTCGCCGAACTTGGGGAAGCTGATCGCGATCAGCTCGACCTTCGGCAGGTGCGTGATCACCTGGATCAGGTCGTCTTCGGGGTCGATGCGGAAGCCGAGCCGCCCCGAGCGCGCGCAAAAGTCGGTGTCCTCGCGGTCGAAGCGCGCCCAGCCGATCACGACGTCGCCCTCGGCGGGAACCGGCTGGTCGTCCTTGACCAGGATCCAGGGATCGTTCGCGACCACCTTCTGGTGCTTAAGCAGCGCCATAGAGCGCCTCCTTGAACGGGGCCATGCCGACGCGTCGATAGGTGTCGAGGAAGCGCTCGTCCGCGGACGAGCGAATCTCCAGGTAGCGCTTCACCACCGTCTCCACCGCGTCCGCGATCTTCTCGGGCGGGAAGGCCGGGCCGACGATCTTGCCGAACGCGGCGTCGTTGCCCGGCGCGCCGCCGAGCGCGAGCTGGTAGGCCTCCTCGCCGCGCTTGTTGATGCCGAGGATGCCGATGTGGCCCACGTGGTGGTGGCCGCAGGCGTTGATGCAGCCCGACATCTTGATGTTGAGCTCGCCGATGTCGTGCTGGTAGTCGAGGTCCTCGAAGCGCTGCGACAGCTCCAGCGCCTGCGGGATCGAGCGCGCGTTGGCGAGGTCGCAGAAGTCGAGGCCGGGGCAGCAGATGATGTCGCTGATCAGGTCCACGTTCGGGCGTGCGAGGTCGAGCTCGACCAACTTGGCGTACAGCTCGGGAAGGCGCGAGGTCTCGACGTGCGGCAGCACCAGGTTCTGCGAGTGTGTGGCCACGATCTCGCCGAAGCTGAACTCGTCGGCCAGATCCGCGATCTGCTCCATCTGCGTGTCGGACACGTCGCCGGGCGGGATGTCCTTGGTCTTGAGCGACAGGTAGACGGCGTTGTAGCCGGGCACCTTGTGCAGCGCGACGTTGTGCTGCGCCCAGCGCCCGATCGTCTTGTCGAGGCGGTGGCTCGCCAGCAGCTTGTCGCTGTCGGCGAGCTTCTTGTACGCAGGCGGCACGAAGAACTTGCTGACGCGCTCGAGCTCGTCGGGCGTCAGCTTCATCACGCCGTCCTTGATGTGCGCCCACTCCTCGTCGACCTGGCGGCGAAACTCGTCCACGCCCAGCGTGTTCACGAGGATCTTGATGCGCGCCTTGTACTTGTCCTTGCGGTCGCCGTACTGGTTGTAGACGCGCAGGATCGCCTCGCAGTAGCTGAGCAGATCCTCGGTCGGCAGCCACTCGCGGATCACGCGCGCGATCACGGGCGTGCGGCCGAGGCCACCCCCGGCGAGCACCTGCACGCCGACCTCGCCCGCGTCGTTCTTCACGATCCGCACGCCGATGTCGTGGATGCGCACGGCCGCGCGGTCGTGGTCCGGCGCGCCGGTGACCGCGATCTTGAACTTGCGCGGCAGGAACGCGAACTCCGGGTGGAACGTGGACCACTGGCGCAGGATCTCGCAGATCGCGCGCGGGTCGAGCAGCTCGTCGCGCGCGATGCCCGCCAGGTGATCCGAGGTGATGTTGCGGATGCAGTTGCCGCTGGTCTGGATCGCGTGCATATCGACGCTGGCGAGATCGCGCAGCAGCGCCGGCACTTCTTCCAGCTTGGGCCAGTTGTACTGGATGTTCTGGCGCGTGCTGAAGTGCCCGTAGCCGCGGTCGTACTTGCGCGCGATGTGCGCGAGCATGCGCATCTGCTTCGAGCTCAACAGCCCGTACGGGATCGCCACGCGCAGCATGTACGCGTGCAGCTGCATATAGAGCCCGTTCTGCAAGCGCAGGGGCTTGAACTGCAGCTCCGAGATGTCGCCCGAGATGCGGCGCTCCACCTGCTTGGCGAACTGCTCCGCGCGCTCGAAGACGATCTTCCGATCGTACTCATCGTATTGGTACATGACGGTCTTCCCTCAGGTCGAAGCTCGGTCCGGGCGGCGGAGCGGTGTGGTGGGGCCCGTACTGCGGATGCGCTCGCGTGTGCTCAACGCATCGAGCGACCCATCGCGACGCTCGATCTTGAACGTGTACGGATCGGCGACCAGCGGCTGGTCACTCTGCCCGCGCTTGGCAGCCTCGGCCTCGCCCGCCTCGGCGGGGAACACCTTGGACTGCTGAAAATCGCGGCTCCACTCGCCCTTCGCCGTGAGGTAGACCGGCGCGCCGTCCGCAAGCCAGCGCGCCGTGATCACGACCAATTCTTCCGACTCACCCATGGCGGCAGAAGATGGTCCAAGGCTAGCGATAAGTCCAAGCGAGAATTGTTATGCTCTGCATAGCTCCAGGTTATGGCGGCGGACGGTATGGATCTCCACAAACTGCGGACATTTTCGGTCGTTGCGGCGGAGGGCAACATCACCCGCGCCGCGCGTCGGCTGTCGACCAGCCAGCCCGCGATCTCGAAACAGCTCGCCGAGCTGGAGGAGGCGCTGGGCACGCCGCTCTTCCACCGCTTGCCCCGGGGGGTGCGGCTGACCGAGGCCGGGCACATCCTGCTCCGCCACGCGGACCGCATCTTCCAGGAAGAAGGTCAGGCCGAGTCCGAGCTGGCGGCGCTCAGCGGGCTCACGCGCGGGCGGCTGACCGTCGGCGCGAGCACCACCATCGGCAGCTACCTGATCCCGCAGCTGTTCGGGGCGTTCCACCGCGCGCACCCCGAGGTGCGGCTGGAGCTGGAGATCGCGAACACCACCGTGGTGCAGGCGATGGTGCTCGACGACCGCATCGACCTCGGGCTGATCGAGGGCTTCGTCGCCGCCGAGCAGCTGGCGGCAGAGGTGGTGCACTACGACGAGATGGTCGCGATCGCGGGGCCCACGCACCCGCTCGCCTCCAGGCTCTCGATCACGGCGCGCGAGCTCGTCGCGTATCCGTTCATCGGGCGTGAGCGCGGCTCGGGCACGCGCGAGGTGATCGAGGCGAAGCTGAGTGCGCTCTCGGTGGAGCTGGAGCCGACGATGTCGCTCGGCAGCACGGAGGCGATCAAGCGGCTGGTGATCGAGGGCGCCGGCTTCGCGATCGTCTCCAAGCTCGCGGTCGAGCGCGAGCTGCAAGAGGGCAGGTTGCTCGCTGTGCAGGTCGCCGATCTGAGTATCCGTCGTGCCCTCCACCTGGTGCGG
>DASUME010000576.1:0-2328 GCA_036277895.1 Polyangiales bacterium | reverse complement strand
TCGAGGTGCTCCCGTTCGCGCACCTCACCACGCGCGAGAACCTGTCGCGGCTCGGCAACCCAGTGCTGCGCCGCAAGGACGGCGCGGTGGTGCGCACCGACTCCGGAAACCTGATCTACGATCTCGACACCGGCCCGATCGAAGACGCGGGCGACCTCGACGCCGAGCTGCACATCATCCCGGGTGTCGTCGAGACCGGCTTGTTCGTCGCGCGCGCCGACGTGGTGATCGTCGCGGGCGCAGACGGCGTGCGCCGCCTCGAGCGCTGACGCTCACTCCGCCGCGACGGCTTCCTTGGGCAACACCGCCCAGCTCTTCGGGCCGACGATGCCATCCGGCACGAGCGGTGGATGCGCGCGCTGAAAGGCGCGCACCGCGGCCTCGAGCACGCCGTCGAACTCGCCGGTGAGCGCGAGCGTGAGCGCCTTCTGCAGCCGTCGTACGTCCTCGCCGCGGTCGCCGCGCCGCAGCGTCCTGCGATCATGTTTGTCTTTGGCCGGGATCAACGGCGCGTTCGTGCCGCTCGCGAGCGAGGTGCGGAACGCGTCCATGTCGAACAGCGGATCGATCTTGCGCCGCCCCGCCCACTCCTTGTGGCCGAGGCAGCAGCTCGCCTCCAGCCCTGCGAACTTCAGGATCGCCGCCACGCCACGGCGGTACGCGTCGAGCTGCACGTCGGGGTACACGTCGTCGCGCCGGCCGGTGTTCTCCACCTCCAGGCCGAGCAGGTGCTTGTTGCCCTGGAGCAAGCCGTTCCACTGCCCCTTGCCGGCGTGGTTCGCGAGGCCGGCGGCGATCACGTAGTACGTACCATCGCGGCCGAGGCCGAGCTGCGCGAGCGGGCCGTTCAGCCCTGCGCGACCGTGGGTGAGCACCTTCAGGCTCGGCATGTTGCCCTGCGCCGGGCCGACCGTGTGGTGGCAGAGCACGCCCTTGAGCTCACCCACGTCGCCGCGCCCGCGCATCTGCCAGCCGTCCACCTCGGCCACCTTGAGGCCTGCGCCCTCGAGCACGTCAGGCAACCACAGGAGGGAGTACGCCATCTCAGCCTCGCTCCACCCCACCGCGTGCCGGCGGCAGCTCGGCATCGTCGGTGCTCTCCGTGATCGGCTCGCCGCAGGGGTCCTCCGCGTGCTGATCGTTGGCGGGCTGCTGTTTGGTCATCGCAGACGGCACGGCTTCGGGCTCGCTGCGCGCGCGCGGCCAGCGATCTTCGGAGGGCTCTTCGGGGCTCTTCTCGTGCGGCTTCACGCTGGCGCGGATCACCATCACGCGGTTCAAGATATCGAACCAGAACGGCGCGCCCAGCGTGGCCGCGAAGGCCGTGATCATCAGCCCGAGCACCGGCGCGAACAGCTGGTTCCACCAGCCTCGCGTCAGCTTCGCGTCTATCTCGGTTTGCGCGTTCGTCTGCTGCGCAGCGTTGGCCTCGGGGTGCTTCGCCAGCCACGCCTGCATGCGCTGTTCGCGTAACATCGTGTGCTCGGCGTCGTTCAGCGGCGCGCCCCAGCCGCCGCTCCAGCCGATCGGGAGCTGCAGCTCGGCGAGGTTGCTCTGCGCCTCCACGTAGCTGAGCTGGGTGTCCGCGTTCTGCGCCGCCGCGACCACCGACGCGCGCAGCGACTGGTCGCGGTACAGGTGGTCCGCGATCGTGATCGTGTTCACGTTCAGCCCGACCGAGATCAGCGAGGCGACGATCAGGATCACGAGCTGGCTGGAGCGCTTGTACCAGCCCGACACGCGATCCATCGCGCCGTCGTACCAGCGCTCGATGTTCTGACGCGCGCGATCGAGGTCGCCCCTGGCCGCGTCGAGCGACGACAACAACACGCGCTGCACGTACGGGTTCTGCAGCTTGTCCACGCTCGCGCGCACGTTCTCGAACGTGGCCTCGACGTAGTCGGGGCTGGCGCTCAGCGCGTCGGTCTTGGGGCCGCGCGCGGCCATGTCGAGCAACGCAGAGGCAAAGGCCTTGGCGGGGATGTAAGACGGCAGGTCCCGCCCGCGCCGGAGCAGGCTCGGCTTGCGATCGGCGAGTGCCTTGTACGGTCCCTGGTAGTAGCCCTGGATCAGCGGATGCTCGAAGAAATCCTTGGCCAGGTCGGTGGCCTTGGAGTCGTTCAGCAGCTCGCGGATCGCGTACTCCAGGTATGACGCGCGCGTCTTGAGCCAGTGCTCGACGCCCTCGCGCACGGCCGTGCATACCGTGCTGAGCAACAGAAAGACGAACCCTACGCCGATCGCTGCATCCAGGATGCTCGAGTTGAACATGCAGGTCTCCCCACCCTCGGACTACGCGGTCGCTGCGCGAGATCTTCCCGCGTCACC
>DASUME010000575.1:0-3794 GCA_036277895.1 Polyangiales bacterium | reverse complement strand
CCTCCGGGTTACTCGGGCCCTTGAGGAAGGGGTGCGACACTGGCTCGTCGAGCAGCGTACCGTCCGCGGCGAAGTGCAGCAGGTAGGGCCCCATCTCGTCGCCCACCCAGAGCGTGCCGTCCCGGGCGCGCGCGATCGACTCGACGTCGAGGTCGAAGCCCGTCAGCAGACGTGCGCTCGCGATCGCGGGATCGATCGCGATGTCCGTCTCCGTCCCCGCACCGTCGCCCCTGTAGTAAGTCGCACGGTCTGCTGTCAGCGTAAGGTCCACGCCCGTTCCGTTCTTCAGCAGGCCTTTGGGATCGCGGAAGGCCGTGAACGACTCGATGCGGACCGAGCCTGGCGAGCGGGTGCCGTCACCCCAGCGCTTGAACACCGGTCTCAGCTGGTAGAAGCCCAGCACGTAGTCGGCGGAGTTGCCCTTCGAACCGAATCCGTTGTCGGGCAGCGCGAGGAAGCTGCCGTCGCCGTTGGGTAGCAGGCCCGAGAACCCCGGCACCGGCTGCGCGTCGACGAACGGCGGCGTAATGCCGTGGGCGGGCTTGATGAAGTGGCCCGATGTGGGCCCGGGCGTGCGCGTCTGCTGCGGCAGCGCTGCCCACGCGACCAGGCGATGTGGGGCAGGTCGCTCCGGCGGCGCGGCGGAGGCGCGCGACGCGAGCAGAGAACCGAGTAGCCAGACGCGAAGCCCCGTGCGCATCAGACCTACCTATCGCAGGGCAGACCAACAAGCCACGACACCGCACAACGATGGTGCGCCGTATGTGCGCGCGCCGGCCGCGCACGCCGCAGCCGATGTCGTCGTCACGGCAAGGGTGATTGCGTGTAGATCGCGCGGCACGCTCGCGAATATCATTAACGGCAGTGAGAATTTCACGAACCACGAACGCGTGCCTGTTGCTCGCCGGAGCGCTCGTCGTCGGCTGCGGCGATGACGACGGCAACGACGACGGAACCGTCATCATCGACATGGACGCCAGCACGCTCGATGCGGGCAGCGACGCCACCACGATCGATGCCGCACGCGACGCGGGTCATCCGAGTGTCGACGCGGGTCCGAACGTGCTGTGCTCGTTCACGCGCAGCGCGGTCACGAGCGTGGCCAACGGCACCGTCAGCGCGGACGATCCGATCGCGCTCTCCGTGCGCAACGATGGCGCCAGCCTGAGCTGGATCGACTACGACCTCGGCAAGCGCAGGCTCTCGACGTATTGGTTCGGCAGCGACCGCGTGTCGCTGTTCTCGCCGCTCGGCGACGGCGGCGTGATCACGACGCAATACGAGCCCGGCAACGTGGCCACCAGCGCCGGCTTCCTGACCGTGTGGAGCGACGACGAGGCCACGGGTACGCAAGACCCGATCGTCGACGTGCGCGCGCAGGGCTGGGGCGCAGACGGCCGCCCGACCGCGCCGCAGAGCACCAAGCTCACCACCAATGGCGCGGCCACCGACGAGGGCACGCCCGTGCTCGCAAGCGGCGCGGACGGCAACGTGCTCCTGGTCTGGCAAAACGGCGGCCTCAGCAACGGCACGGCGCTGCTGCTCGACGCCACCGGCGCCGCGCTCGGTCAGCCGCACACGATCCCGAACTTCGGCCCGCAGTCCGGCCAACCGGTGCTCGCGGCGCTCAACAATCGCTTCGTGCTGGCCTGGGCCGATCCGGTCGCGCTGCGCGTGCACCAGATCGTGCTCGACGCGACCGGCTCGCCGGTCGGCAACGACGTCTTGGTCGACGTGGAGTCCAACGCTGCCGGCACGGTCGACCTCGCCACCTCGGCGGCGGGCGGCGCGATCGTGTTCGATGTGCTGGTCGCGGGCTCGCGCCCCGAGGTGCGCTTCCATGCCTTCGACGCGAGCGGCGTGCTGACCGGCAGCGAGCGCGTGATCACCGACTACCCGGGCACCGGCAGCTCGCCTTCGATCGTGCCGCTCGCGGCCGGCTACGTGGTGGCGTACCGCAGCCCCAAGGCACCCGACATGCAGCTGCAGCTCGCGCTGGTCGACAGCCTCGGTGCCGTCACCGGCGGCATCAGTGTGGCACCGATCGTCGACAAGGCGCTGCCTGTCGCGCTGCGCATCGCGCCCGACGGAAAGCAGATGTTCCTGAGCTGGATGGACCGCGTGAGCGGCACCGCGGCTTACAACCTGCAACGCACCTGGGTCACGTGTGATTAAGGCGCGCCTACTGCTGCTCGCTCTGACGTGCTGGATCGCGAGCTGCAGCCAACTCCCCGAGACCAGCGAAGCGTTCGGCCAGGGTAAAGTCGGCGATCCGTGCACGGACGGCAGTCCGCCGATCGTCTGCTCGCCGCCTGCGATCAAGCTCGCGGACGGCTCGACGTTGTGCACCAAGGGCGTGGCGTACTGCCGGGCCGGCGTGTACTCGGATTGTTCGTACATCCAAGAGTACGGGCTCGCGGAGCTCGACCCGAACACGGAGCCGGAGCCGGTCCCGGGCGTCGACCGCGTGGGCTCGATCCAGAGCGCGCTGATCACGCAGCCGACGTCGTGCGACTCCTGTCACCCTGACTGCTTCAAGGCGACCGATCGCCCGACCGCGAGCGACCTGACGGGCACCAACTCGGCGGACGTCACCTACGATCCAGTGTCTGGCGGCATCCGCCTGAAGATCTTGGTCGACTCCGCGCAGCGCGGTCCGATCACCGGCGGCGCGGTGTGTGGCAACGGCGACGTGCAGTCACCCGAGCAATGCGACGACGGCAACACGCGCGACGGCGACGGCTGCGATCACGTCTGCCTGCTCGAGGTGGGCTGGTTCTGCGCCATCGAGAACCGACCCTGCGCGCGCAGCGTGTGCGGCAACGGCGTGAAGGAAGGCCTCGAGCAGTGCGACGACGGCAACAAGTTGATCGGCGACGGCTGCACGTTCCAGTGCAAGCGCGAGCCGGTCTGCGCGCTCGGCCTCTGCATCCCGCTCTGCGGTGACGGCTCGAAGTTCCCCAACGAGGCGTGCGACGACGGCAACACCAACGACGCCGACGGCTGCTCCTCGACCTGCCTGCAGGAGCCCGGCTGGACCTGCAACACCGTGCTCACGTCGCCGCCCGCGACGATCGATCTCCCGATCGTCTACCGCGACTTCAAGAAGGCGACCGCAAACGACTTCGAGGACTGGAACGGCGGGTTCATCGCCAACATCGTCCAGGACACCTGGGGCCTCGACAAGAAGCCGCTGCCGTTCCTCCCGAAGAAGGCGGCGATCAAGAGCGCGCAGAGCTTCCTCAACTGGTACAACGACGTGCCCGGCGAGAACCTGACCTACTCCGACACGCTGACCGTCTCGCGGCAGACCGACGGAACGTACGCATTCGACTCGACCGCGTTCTTCCCGCTCGACAACAAGGGCTGGGTCGCGGCAGGGCAGGAGACCGCATACAGCGGGCACAACTTCTCCTTCACCAGCGAAGTGCGCTTCTGGTTCAAGTACGAAGCCGGCCAGACGCTGACGTTCCGCGGGGACGACGACGTGTGGGTGTTCATCAACGGCAAGCTGGCGGTGGATCTCGGCGGCGTGCACGGCCCGCGCGCTGGCTCGATCACGCTCAGCTCCGCCAACGCGCTCGCGCTCGGGGGCCTGATCCCCGGCAACCTCTACGAGGCGGCCGTGTTCCAGGCCGAGCGTCACACCAGCGGCTCCAACTACCGGCTCACGCTCGGCGGCTTCTTCTTCGGTCGCACCGCGTGCACCAGCGTGTGCGGCGACGGCATCGTCACGGCGGACGAGTTCTGCGACGACGGCATGCGCAACGGTACAGCGGGCTTCTGCCTCGCGG
>DASUME010000574.1:0-6229 GCA_036277895.1 Polyangiales bacterium | reverse complement strand
CGTGCCATCTCCGGGCGTCGTCACCACGATCACCGGCGGCTTGCTGTCGACCTTGACCACGAGCTGCTTGCTAGCGACGGCCGCCGTCGGCGCGCGCGAGTTCGTCGCGGTGACGAGGATCTTCAGCTCCTCGATCGGCGTCGTCCCGACGAGCGGCTTGAAGTCGACCGCGTAGCTGTAGGCGTTGCCATCCTTGACTGGCTCCACGAGGGTGTCGCGCACGCTCAAGGTCACGTTCGTCACGGCCGCCGATGGATCGTTCGCGGCCAGCGGCGCCGGGTCGACCTTGAACTTGATCGTGAACTCGGGCCCGTCGACCTTGTCGTTGCCGCGGGGCACGATCGACTTTTCATCGAGGCCCTCGAAGGTGATCGTCGGGCCGCCATCGTAGTAGGTGTCGAGCTCGGCGAAGTTGCCGAGGGCGGTGCCGGTGGTGGTGTCCTTGGCGGCGCAGCGCACGCGTACCGGTCCGGTCGGCACCTTCGCGAGCGAGACGCTTCCCTTGAAGGTATCGACGCCCTGCGCCGTGAGGGGAGCTTCGTCGATCGGCTTGCCGCCGCTGTCGAACAACTGCACCTTCACGCTCGAGACGTCGACGGCGGTGCCGCGGCTGCGTTGCTTGGCCTCGCACTCGACGTCGAGCGAGCTGCCTACCAGCACGGGTCCCTGCAGAGGATCGAGGGTCGAGACGAAGTTCTTCAGCCCACCACGGGACCGGTGGTCCCGCCTGTGCTCTGTCCGCCGTCGGACCCCACGGGCGTGCCCGAGTCGAAGGACGGCACGCCGCCCTCGTTCGACAGCTGGAACTTCCCGTCGTCCTCGTTGCATGCCGCCACCGCAGCAGCAGCCAACACCACGAACCCGATCGCGCGCATGCCAAGATCCCCCCGCCGAGATCTTCGCGTACCCAGCCGAAGCGCGAAAGCAGATTACCGATTGGGATGAGTGTCAGACGCGCGCGTACAGACGCGCTACTCGAACAGCGGATCGCCCTTGAGCAGCGGAGACAGGTCGGACTCGCTGCCGCGGAGCGTGGAGCCGTCAAGAGAGTTTGCGTCGACCTGCGAGAGATCGACCGGGGGTGCGAACACGCGATCGTGGAAGGCGACCAGCAGCTTGCCTGCAAGCACGTCGGCACCCTCGTTGCTCTTGGCCTCGGCGCGGCCGCACGCGAGCTGCGCGCCGGAGGGGCCGACCAAGCACGCTTCGCCCTGCGCGCGATCTGCGCGCACCGTGATCAGCAGGCCGCGCTCGGCGACGTCGAAGCGCGGCGAGTTGTCGAGCCCATCGACGAACGCCTCGCTCACGGCATCGCCGCCCGCTTGCACCTTCACCGGCAGCGCGATGCGCAGCCGGCGCAGCACGCCGGGATCGATCTGCATCGCGCGCTCGTAGTCGCCGTACGCTTGCCCGTGATCCCCACGCTCGTCGCGTAGCTGCGCGAGCAGCGCGAAGACGCGCGCGCGCAGCAGCAGCTCGGCGTTCGGGAGCTGCTCGTTCGCGCGCTGGAGCAGGCGCTCGGCCCCCGCCTCGTCGCCGACCGCGAGCGCGGCCTCGCCCTCGAAGGCGTCGTAGTACGCCGGGGATGTGGAGCGCCTGTCCTCGACGCGTGCGCTGAGGATCGCCGCGCGTGCGGCACCTCCGCCGACGGCCGCGATCAGATCGCCGGCCAGCCAGGGCGGCATCACCGCCGAGCGCGCGGTGCCGATCTGGAAGCTGCCCGCCAGGTGATCGCCGTCGCTCACCGCACGCACGGCCTTGCGCGCGCTCAGCCACGCCTCGCCCTCTGCGAGCCACGCCTCGGCGCGGGCCTGCACGCGCGCGTACCACGGCTTGCCTGCCGCGCCTTCCAGCGCGCGCTCGGACTTCAGGAGCTGGGCCGCGTGGTCGAGCAGCGCGCTCACGCTGCGGTCCTGCGCCGGATCACGGCTGTTGTGGCCGCGGCGGTCGGGCGCCACCATCGCCTTGCTGGTCACGCGCAGCGCGTCGTCCGGGCGGCCGATCACCACGAAGAACGAGCTCAGCGCGCGCCGGTTCTCGTTGCGGTCGCTCTCGCGCACGTGCGGCGGCCGCGAGCTGCGGTAGTTGCCGATCTCCTTCAGCGACGACAGCACCTCGCTCAGCCGCGCCTCGCGCAGGTACAGCTCGGCCAGCTCGGACCACGGGTTGCCGTACCAGGCCGTGGAGACCTCGGTCGCCTCGCGATCGATGCGCTCGGCCTCGTCGAGCTTGAACACCGAGCGCGACGCCTCCGCGAAGTTCATCAGATCTGCCGGGTCCTGCTCGTTGCCGAGGCTGCGCGCGTTGTCCATCGCGCGCTTGCACGCGGTGTAGCTGGCGTCGTCGCGGCCGGCCTCGAACTCGACCGCGCACAGCGCGTTGAGCGCGATCTCGCGCTGGCGTGGATCGTCGGTGGCGATGCCCTCTGCCGCGGCGCGACGCGCGTCGTCGAAGCGGCGCAGCTTCATCAGCGGCCAGGCGCGCTCCGACAGGTGATCGGGATCGTAGAGCTCGTTGTAGCGCGCGAGCAGGCCGAGCTTCTTCTCGTGCTGCTCGATCTCGCCGTAGGCGTTCGCGAGCGAGAGCAAGATGCGCGTGTGCCAGCGCCACGGCTGCGACTCGCCGGGTGTGGGGCCGTAGCGGCTCTCGAACAGCGCGCGCGCTTGCTCGAAGTCGTACACGGCGCGCGGGAAGTTCGCCTCCGCGTCGTGCTCGACCTCGCCCAGCACGTAGAGCGCCACGTACGACTGCGGGTTCTTGGCCAGGATCGCGGACGCCAGCTCACGGGCGCGGATCAGCTTGCCGCTCACCGCCGCGTAGAACGCCTCCAGCTCGGACGGCGACGCCTCCATGCCCTGCGGCGCTTGCAGCAGCTGCTCCAGCTGCGCGTCGGCACGCAGCGGCACGCTCAACGCGAGCGCCAGCGTCAGCGCACGCAGCTTCAACGGGCGAGGCTCATGCGCGCGAGCTTCTCGATCGCGGGCGTCAGGGCGTCGCGCACCACCGGGCCCGTGTCGTCGATGCCGGGCGCCGGCTCGATGCGGTGGGCGAACACGTGCGGCGCGAGCGCCGCCACGTCCTCCGGGCTCACGTAGTCGCGGCCGCGCACCAGCGCGCGCGCCTGCAGCGCCGGCAAGAGCAGCACCAGCGAGCGCGTGGACACGCCGCTCACCAGCCGGTTGTCGTTGCGCAGCGCGGTCGCGATGTCGACCAGCGCCTCGCGCACGGCGGCGTGCACCGCCACCTGGCCGCGCAGCACGGTGCGCGCCGCGATCACCTCGCTGCGGCGTGCGCCGGGCAGCTCCGCCGCGCGCTGCAGCCGCGGCGCGGGGTAATCGGTGAGCACCTGCAGCTCGTCCGCGCGCGCGATGTGCGTCATGCGGATCTTGAACAGGAAGCGATCCAGCTGCGGACGCGGCAGCGGATAGGTGCCCGCGAGGTCGAGCGGGTTCTGGGTCGCGATCACGAAGAACAGCTCATCGAGCGGGTGCGAGGTGTCGTCGATCGTGACCTGCTTCTCGGCCATCGCCTCCAGCATCGCGGCCTGCACCTTGGGCGAGGTGCGGTTGATCTCGTCGGCCAGCACCACGTGCGCGAACACCGGACCGCGCCGGAACACGAACGCGTGCGTCTGCGGCTCGAACACCGTGGTGCCCGTGACGTCGCTCGGCAGCAAGTCCGGCGTGAACTGGATGCGCCGGAACGACGCGATGTGCGCGTCGCCGCCGTCGGTCGCGATCGCCTCGCCGAGCGCGCGCGCCAGCGTGGTCTTGCCGGAGCCCGGGAAGTCCTCGAGCAGCACGTGACCATCGGCGAGCAACGCGATCAGCAGCAGGTCGATCACTTCATCGCGGCCGCGCACGGCGAGCTTGAGGCGCGCGCGCAAGCGCTCTGCGAGGGCCTGCGCTTGGGTGAGGTCGTAGGTGAGGGACATGCGTTTCCTTGGCGAGCGCGTCAGCGCGCCTTGAAGAAGCTCCAGGGTACCAGCGCTCCGAGCGCGCGGCGCCACCACTTGAACGCCGCCGCACGCTCGCTGCGCGCATCCGAGGCGAGCGCCCCGAGCTCGGGCCGCCCCGAGCTCAACGCGCGCTGCGAGCCGAAGCGTACGCCGACGTGCAGCTGGGTGAGCCGCTCGAAGCTCTTCATGCGCACGCGATCGGCGAACGCCTCGCGCGACTCGCCGCGCTTGCGCGAGATGCCGAGCTCGGCAAGCCGGTCGAGCTCCGCGCGGTAGGTGAGCCGCGCAGAGGCCGCGAGCTGCGGCGCGATGAAGCGCCACAGCTTGATCAGGTACATCAGCACGAACGCGAGCACCAGCGCGCGGCCTACCTGCGTGCCCGCCCAGCGTCCGAAGTCGCGCAGCCACTCCTTCCACGGCGTGCCGGGCGGCGAGCCATCGGGCGGCAGCGGGCGAACGCCGCGCGCGAGCTGGCCGAGCAGGCGCTGCAGATCGGCATCGGGCGGCTCCGGCGCCGGGTCGAGCGTGCGCTGCGGCTGCACGTCGACGATCACCCAGCCCACGCCGTCGAGGTACACCTCGGGCCAGGCGTGCGCGGCGCCGCTCGACACCAGGATCGCCGAACCGCCCTGGCGCGCGGACTCTTCGACCGCGTAGCCGGTGGCCACGCGCGCGGGCACCCCGACCGAGCGCATCAGGTACGTGGCCGCATGCGCGAAGTGCACGCAGTAGCCCACCTTGTCGCCGAACAGGAAGTCGCCCGTCGGATCACTCGCCGCCGCGTGCTTGCTCTTGAGGCTGTAGGTGCCCTCTTTGCCGAGCCAGTCGCTGATCGACCAGGCCTTGATGATCGGGTCGTTGCGGACCTCGGGCTGGAGCGTGTCCTCGACGATCTTCCTGGCCAGCTCGCCGTAGCGAGGATCGCTCGGCAGCGCGAGGTACTCGGCGCGATCTTCGGCGCTCCAGGTTGGGTCGCCGCCGTTGTGCCCGATCATGGTCATGAAGTCGCCCGTCAGCGCCGACGAGACCACACGATACACACGCCGGAAGCGCTCCGGGTTCGGGTTCTGCGCGGCCTGGAACTCCACCGGCGACTCGAGCCCGAACGGGCGCGTGTGATCGGCGAGCAGCGCGACCGTGCTCTCCAGCGTGGCGCGCTCGGCGCCCGCCTGCGGAGCATTCGGCACCTTGAGCGCATCGACCGGGAAGCCCGCGCTGACGTCGCGGTCGAGGCCGTCGCGCGTGGTGCCGATCAGGCGCCGGCCGTTGAACTGGCTGAACGCACCCTGGCGAAAGTAGTAGATGCCGGTGGGCGGCGAGTAGTCGTCGTGCAGCAGCACCACGGCCACCGGCGTCTGCTTTTCCTTGTTCTGCTCCTGATCGCGGAACTCCAGGTTGTCGTTGTCGCGGCGCTCCTTGCCACGACCGGTGCCGTGCGAGTCCGGCTGGTGCTTGCCCTCGGGCTTGCCCGTGAGGCCGAGCCCGCCCCCCTGCGGCTCGGGACGCGGCAGCACACCTTGCTCCGCGCCGAAGCCCGCCAGCACCACCAGCAGCGCCACCACGGCCAGGTGCGCGATCAAGCGCCCGATGTGGCGCTCCATGATCAGCACCAGCGCCAGCAGCACCACCGCGATCATGCCGAGCACGTAGAACACCACCGAGGGATCGCCGCCCACCGCGAGGATCGGGTCGGCGATCTCGAACGGACGGTTGATCGCGCCGTGGCGATGCTCGGCCACCAGCTGCGAGACCATCATGCCGCCGAGGCCCACCTCGACGAACGCCAGCGTGCGGTGGCGCGCCGACAACGCGCTCAGCGCCGTCGCCGCAGGCAGCGCCAGCGCGCCGAAGCGAAGCGCGTCGATCAGCGTCAGGAAGCCCGTGGGCGAGAGCGCGTCGGCCAGGCTGTCCGAGCGCGCGACCAGCCGCAGCACGCCCTCGATCAGCAGCGCACCGGCGGCCGCGCCGAGCACGATCCACAACGAGCGCACCCTGCCCTGCGCGAGCCACAGCCCGAGCAGCGCGCCGCTCGCCGCGCCCACGCCGGCCGCGATCGCCGTGGCCAGCGACGCCAGCGGCCACACGAACACCGCCGCGCAGAGTCCATAGACCAGCGCGCGCAGCGTGAAGATCAGCCAGTTCGGTTCTTTCATGCTGCCGCCTGCTGCGGTGCGCGCGCGAGGTGGGCATCGCCCAGCACGCGACCGCTCTCGCGATCGAGCACCACCACGTCCGCACCGTGACGTCGATAGGCCGCGATCAGGTTGCGCA
>DASUME010000573.1:0-4306 GCA_036277895.1 Polyangiales bacterium | reverse complement strand
GAGCCGTGGACCGCCAGCACCGAGCACGGCGTGCGGAGCGGTACCTGAGCCAGACGGAGGGTGGCGCTGTCCATCGCTCGCGGTATAGCGCGCGGCACGAAGATGCGAGCGTTTCGCAACGCAAAAACGATGTAGATCGCGAGTGATGGACCGTCGACTGGCACCCGCCGAGGCGCGACCCTACGCTGGGCTCCCATCTCGGAGAAGGCTATGGACGCGCAGCTGAAGCAGGAGATCGATACTCTCCTTCAATCGAATCGAGTCGTGCTGTTCATGAAGGGGTCGAAGAACTTCCCCCAGTGCGGCTTCTCCGCGACCGTGGTCAACACGCTCAAGGAAGCGGGGCTGCGCGAGTTCAAGGACATCAATATCCTCCAGCGCGCGGACCTGCGCGACGGCATGAAGGAGTTCGCGAGCTGGCCGACGTTCCCGCAGCTCTACGTGGGTGGGCAATTCGTGGGCGGCTGCGACATCGTGAAGGAGCTGTACGCGAGCGGCGAGCTGTTCGACGTGCTCGGCACCAAGGCGCCCGAGCTCAAGATCCCGACGATCAGCGTGAGCGCCTCGGCGCAGAAGGCGATCGCGGCGGCGGCAGAGGGCGAGAACGGTGCACTGCGCATCGA
This sequence comes from Polyangiales bacterium, assembly GCA_036277895.1. Taxonomy (GTDB): domain Bacteria; phylum Myxococcota_A; class Polyangia; order Polyangiales; family DASUME01; genus DASUME01. The sequence continues at coordinate 3,683 of DASUME010000573.1, read as the reverse complement.
GGTCTCGCCGCAGTGGGAGTACGCGCTGTCGATCGACGAGGCCGGTCCGGGCGACGTGAAGATCGAAGCCGGCAGCATCACGGTGCTGCTCGACCGCCAGAGCGCAGCGCGCGCGGACGGCCTGCGCATCGACTTCTCCGAAGTGGGCGAGGGCGGCTTCAAGATCGAGAACCCGAACGAGCCGCCGCGCGTGAAGCAGATCGACGTCGGCACGCTGAAGGGCCTGCTCGACGAGGGCCCGCTCGAGCTGTTCGACGTGCGCACGCCCGACGAGCGCGCGAAGGCCAAGATCGAGGGCGCCCAGCACTTCGACGCGGCCGCCCAGCAGAAGCTGGCGTCGCTCGACAAGAGCACCGCGATCTTCTTCCACTGCCACCACGGCGGCCGCAGCCAACAGGCCGCGGACCACTACCTCCGCCAAGGCTTCACGAACGTGTACAACGTCGCCGGCGGAATCGACGCCTGGTCCCAGCAGATCGATCCCAAGGTCGCGCGCTACTAGCCCCCGTTGGCCTTGACGTGAGCGTTGACGTTGACGATCCCTAGGCACAGCCTGGGTTTGCCGCGGGGGCGTCAACGTTCACGACTATGACAACGTCAACGTTGAAGAGTCAGCGCTGGCACGACGGGCAATAGTGCGTGCTCCTCGCGGCCAGCACGATGCGCACGATCGGGGTCCCGCACACGGAGCAGGGCTCGCCCTTGCGGCCGTAGACCTTGCGCTCGTGTTGATAGCCGCCGTCGCTGCCGTCGGGGCGCACGTAGTCGCTGATCGACGAGCCGCCGGTCTCGATGCTGCGCTCCAGCACCGCGCGCACCTCGTCGGCTAGTTTTGCGCACTGCTTCTTGGTCAGCAGCTTGGCGCTCTTGCGCGGCCGGATTCCCGCGCGAAACAGCGCCTCGTCCGCGTAGATGTTGCCCACGCCCGCGAGCACGTCCTGATCGAGCAGCACGGTCTTGATCGCGGTGCGCCGCGTGCGCGTCTCCTCGTAGAGCAGCGCCCCGGTCACGCTCAGCGCATCCGGGCCGAGCTTGTCGAGCCGCTTGTCGCTCTTGCCGGGCGGCAGCCAGCGCACCTTGCCGAACTTGCGCACGTCGCGGAACAGCACCTCTTCGCCCTCGTCCGCGAAGTGGAGCGCGAGGTGCGTATGGATATCCGAGACGAACTTTTCCTGCGCCTCCGGCGTCAGCGCCCCGCCGCGCGTCTTCTTCAGCAAACGCACGCTGCGCGCGGACGCCGTGAACAGCTGGCCTGTCATGCCGAGGTGCAAGAAGAGCCGCGACTGATCGTCCAGCCCCGCGATCAAGTACTTCCCGTGGCGCTCCAGGTTCTCCACGCGTCGTCCCGTCAAGCGTCGCGCGAGCTCCTTGGGCGGCGTCAGGAAGAAGTAGCTCGCCTTCGTGACGCGCACCGACTCGATCGTGCGCCCCACCAGCTTGGGCGCGATCGCACGCCGTGTGGTCTCCACCTCGGGCAGCTCCGGCATCTCAGAACCCGAGCTGCTCCAGGTACGTCTTGTCGAGCCGCGAGCGCGAGCGCGCGAACTGCGAGCGCACCAGCAAGCCGAGGCCCGCCAGGATCGCGAGCGAGCGCTGCAGCCCCGAGCCTCGCACCGCCGGCGCAAAGCCGAGCGCACGCCCTTGCTCCCACACGCGCGCCTGCACGTGCTGCACGAAGCCATCGAGCTGCTTCAACACCGGGTGCTCCGGGTCACGCTGCTTGAGCCCCTGCACCGCATAGGGCACCAGCCACAGCTGCAGCTCCATCAGCCCGTAAAACGCGCGCGCCAGGCCTGGACGCTCGCCGAGCAAGCGGCGCGTCTCCTTCTCGCCCCAGGCCACGTGCTCCTCTTCCTCGCGGCAGATCACGCGCAGCTTCTTCTTGATCCCGGGCACGCGCGCGTCGTCGTCGGGCAGCGTCTGCAGCAGCACGTCGCGGAAGATGTCCAGCACCATGCCCTCGCCGAGCGCGTGCTCCATCAGCACCTTCAGCGGGTAGTAGTCGTTGTGCGCGGACAGCACGCGGATCACCCAGTGTGCGGGCTCGGGCTTCAGCTGCAGCTCGCGAAAGATGTCCGCGAACAACGTCAGGTGGTTGAGCTCCTGGCGCGCTTGCTTGACGTAGAACTGCGCCGCCTCGAGCGTCTCCGCGTTGTACAGCGAGCGCCCGCAGTACACGCCCGTGGCCTCGCCGAACAGCGCCTGCGAGAGCACGAAGTTGAGCACCCCGCGATCGCGCTCGTTCGTCAGGTCGAAGCGCGCCGGCCCGAAGTCGTAGCCTTCCATGGGCTCTCACCATAGCTCCCTTCCACGCGCTGGCGTAGCCTTGGCGCAGTGCCCGCTCCGGAACGGCTCGACGAACGACTGCGCAAGAGGATCGCCGATCACCTGGCGAGCTTCGAGCGCGTGGTCTTTGCACGGCCGGAGCTGGTGCCGAGCGCGGTGGCGGTGGTGCTGGTGGCGGGGCCCGCGCTGGAGCCGGCGTTCTTGCTCACGCGCCGCGCGGCCAAGCTGCACGCCCACGGCGGCCAGTTCGCGCTGCCCGGAGGCCGCCTCGACGCCGGCGAAGACGTCTGTACCGCCGCACGTCGCGAGCTGCACGAGGAGCTCGGTGTGGAGCTCGACGAACATAGCGTGCTCGGCCTGCTCGACGACTTCGCCACCCGCAGCGGCTACGTGATCACGCCGGTGGTGTTGTGGGGGCCTGAGGTCGGCGCGCTTACCCCCAACCCGGCCGAGGTCGCCGTCAGCTACCGCGTGCCGCTGCGCGAGCTGTACCGCCCCGATGCACCGATCCTGACGCCCGCCCCCGAGGGCGACGCGCCGATCCTGTCGCTGCCGCTCGTGGGCACCGAGATCTACAGCCCCACGGCGGCGATCATCTACCAGCTGCGCGAGCTCGCCCTCGAAGGCCGGCTCACCCGCGTGCATCATTACGAGCAACCGCGATTCGCCTGGCGGTAGGCCACTCGTGCTAAGGAGCGGGGCATGGCGAAGCAGACAGGGCTGAGCGGGTGGGGGCGCACCTTCGTTCCCGGTCGTGAGGTCCGCTCGGAGAACCTGCCGGCTGTCACACGCAGCGTGGTCCTCACGCGCGGCCTCGGCCGCTCGTACGGCGACGCGTCGCTGCCGCCGCCGCACACGCTCGAGGTCGCGGGCAGCACGCTCGCGGACCGCATCCTCGGGTTCGACGACGATACCGGGGTGCTGCGCGCCGAGGCGGGCCTCGTGCTGTCGGACATGAACCGGCTATTCTTGCCGCGCGGCTTCTTCACGCCGGTCACACCCGGCACGCGCTTCGTGACCCTGGGCGGCATGGTCGCCTCGGACGTGCACGGCAAGAACCACCACGTCGACGGCACCATCGGCCGGCATGTGCAGCGGCTGCTGGTGCAGACCGCGAACGGGCGCTCGATCGAGTGCAGCCGCGAGCACGAGCCCGAGCTGTTCTGGGCCACCATCGGCGGCATGGGCCTGACCGGCCACATCCTCGAGGTGCAGCTCAAGCTGCAGAAGGTGCCCTCGCCCTGGATCTACCGCGAGAGCTTCAAGATCGACAACCTCGACGAGCTGCTGGTGAAGCTGAAGGAAGCCGGCAAGGAGTGGCCGTTCACGGTGGCGTGGATCGACACCATCGCCACCGGCAAGAACCTCGGCCGCGGCATCCTGTTCGTCGGCCGCTG
>DASUME010000572.1:0-2123 GCA_036277895.1 Polyangiales bacterium | reverse complement strand
GAGGATCGAGTCCAGGAAGCGCGACGCCGGCGAGACTTGTCGATCCATCTCGGGCTCTATCCTCATCGGTAGCTCCTGGGGCGAGGCATACCGCGCTCGCGCGCAGTCATACAACCCGTTTACGCTGGATCGCCCCTTCAGGGTACCCCTACTTGGGCCCCTTGCTCCCAGGAGAGAGACAACTCAATCGACGGTGCCGCGGATCCCGAAGCGCTTGGCCAGCTCGCGCAGGTGATACCGGGTGAGGCCTGCTGCCTGGGCGCTGCGCGTCACGTTGCCCCCGTGCTTGTCGAGCAACGAGCGCAGGTACGACGCCTCGAACTGATCGAGCACGCGCTGCTTGGCCTCCTTGAACGGCAGGCCCTCTTCCACGAACTGTGACGCCGAGCCGTTGGCCGCGAGCTCGGACCCGAGGCGCGTGGAGCTTGGCAACAGATCCGGGATCTCGAGGCGCAAGCCCTCCGCCAGCGAGGCGCCGCGCTCGACCGTGTTGCGCAGCTCGCGCACGTTGCCCGGCCACGCATACGCACAGAGCCGCGCCATCGCGTCGTCGGCGACCTCGAAGCGCTTGTCCTCACCAGGGAAGCGCCGCAGCGCCAGCGCCTCCAGAAACGACTGCACGAGCAGCGGGATGTCTTCGGGCCGCTCGCGCAAGGAAGGCAGCTCCACCGTGACCACGCCGAGCCGGTAATACAGGTCTTCGCGGAAGCTGCCCTGCCCGACCATCTTGCGCAGATCGCGGTTGGTGGCCGCCACCACGCGCACGTCGATCGGGATCTCCTTGGTGCCGCCCACGCGCTTGATCGTGCGCGTCTCCAGCACGCGCAGCAGCTTCGGCTGCAGGCCGAGGTCGAGCTCACCCACCTCGTCGAGGAAGATGGTGCCACGCTCCGCGGTCTCGAAGCAGCCGAGCTTGCGGTCGATCGCGCCCGTGAACGAGCCCTTCTCGTGCCCGAACAGCGTGCTCTCGACCAGCTCGCGCGCGATCGCGCTGCAGTCTTGCACCACCAGCGAGTGCGAGGCGCGCTTGCTGGCGCGATGCAGCGCGCGTGCGACCAGCTCCTTGCCGGTGCCCGTCTCGCCGCGGATCAACACCGTCAGATCGGTGGGCCCCACGCGCTCCAGCAGCGCGAAGATCTCGCGCATCCGCACGCTGCGCCCGACCAGCTCGTGGAACGAGTCGCGCGCCGAGGTGTCGATCGCGACCATCGCATCGAGCGGCTCGAAGCGAAGCACCGTGGTGCCGGCGCGAATGGTCTGCCCGTGCTTGATCCACACCTCGCGCACCTGCACGTCGCCGCACCAGGTGCCGTTGGTGGACTCCAGGTCGCGCAGGATGAAGCCATTCTCCAGCGCCTGGATCTCGAAGTGCGTGCCGCTGACGGCCTTGTCGGCGAGCACCAGGTCGCAGATCAAGCTGCGGCCCACCGTGGCGCGCTCGCGCTCGATCGAGAGCTCCTTGCCACGGTCCGGTCCATCGATGACCAGCAGCCGGCTGAGCCGGATCCGGCGCCCGGGCACGCCTTCTTCGTTGAGGACTGCCGTGAGCGCTCCGCTCACGAGCCGCCTGCCTCCGCGCGTAATGCACGGATGTTGGCGGCGTAGTCGGGCGTGGCGAACACTGCGCTTCCCGCCACGAGCACGTCTGCGCCCGCCGCGATCACCTGGCGCGCGATGCCCGGCTTCACGCCGCCGTCCACCTCCAGGTAGATCGGGCGCCCGCTGGCGTCGATCATCTGGCGCAGCTTCTGGATCTTGGGCAGCACCGCCGGGATGAAGGCCTGGCCGCCGAAGCCCGGGTTGACGCTCATCACCAGGATCAGATCCACCTGATCGAGCACGTAGCGCACCACGTCCTCGGGTGTGCTCGGGTTGAGCGACACGCCCGCCTTCTTGCCCAGCGAGCGGATGTGCTGGAGCACGCGGTGCAGGTGACCCGTCGCCTCGGCGTGCACGGTGATGATGTCGGAGCCCGCCTTCGCGAAGTCCTCCACGTAGCGCTCGGGCTCCACGATCATCAGGTGCGTGTCGAGCGTGAGCTTGGTGTTGCGCTTGAGCGCCTCGACCACCAACGGCCCGATCGTCATGTTCGGGACGAAGCGCCCGTCCATGACATCGACGTG
>DASUME010000571.1:0-2959 GCA_036277895.1 Polyangiales bacterium | reverse complement strand
GCTGATCGCGGGCGTGACGATCGCGTCGTTCCCGTACCACCATGACGTGGCATCGCGCGTGGCCAACCTGCGCGACTTCTTCGTTACGCTGTTCTTCGTCGCGCTCGGCATGAGCATCCCGGTGCCGAGCGGCTCGCACGTGCTCATGCTGGCCGCGGTGCTGTCGGTGGTGGCCGTGGTCACGCGCTTCGTGGTGTTCTTTCCGATGCTCTTCTTCACCGGCCTCGACCGCAACAACGCGCTCGATGTCAGCGTGAAGCTCGGCCAGATCTCCGAGTTCTGCCTGGTGATCGCGTATCTCGGCGTGAAGGCCGGACACATCGACGCAGGCATGGTCAGCGTGATCATCTTCGCGTTCGTGATCACCGCGCTGGTCACGCCGATGCTGATGACCGCCTCGCGCACGCTGCCGATCAAGCTGGGCCCCTTGCTCGACAAGCTCGGCTTCCGCATGCCAGAGCGCATGACCGATGGTCTTGGGCACCTGGTGCGTCCGCGCGTGGTGATCCTCGGCTTTCACCGCGTGGGCTTCGCGCTGCTGCAGGACATCAGCCGCCAGCACCCGGAGCTGCTGCACGACGTGATGGTGGTCGACATCAACGTGCAGACGCACGCGGCGATCCGCGAGCTCGGCGCGCGGGTGGTGTACGGCGACGCGGGCAACCCGGAGACGCTGCGCCACGCGCACGTGGACACCGCGGAGGTGGTGATCTCGACGGTGCCCGACGAGCTGCTGAAGCGCACCTCCAACGCGGCGATCGTCGAGGCGGTACGCCAGGTGGCGCCGAACGTGGCGATCTTCGCGAGCGCCTCGCGCGCGGCCGACGTACCCAAGCTCTACGAGAAGGGCGCGACCTACGTGTACATGCCCACGGTGGAGACGGCGTTCGGCGTGATGAACGCGATGGTCTCCACGCTCGGCGGCAAGCTCAACGACTTCAAGGCCACCCACGAGGCCGCCTGCGGCCCGCTCGGCGAGCGCAAGGAGCTCGCGGGCATGTCGCTTTAGCTCGGCTGGATTCTCGCGGCGCGTTGCAGCTCGGCGAGGCGCTTGGCGTCGAGGCCTTCGATCCCTTTCAGGTCTTCCCAGTTGGAGAACGGCCCGTTCGCTGAGCGCTGTGCGACGATCGCGTGCGCGATCTTCTTGCCGATCATGTCGATCTCGGCGATCTCCGCCTCGTTCGCACTGTTGAGATCGAGCGCGCCCGAGGAAAGTCGAGCGTCGTGGGGACTCTGCGACGGGTTCTCTTCTGCGGGTGCGTGGACCAGCTTCTGTTCGGGATTCGCCATGCGTGCGAAGTAGGCACGCTTTCCCCAACAGCGAGGATCCGTTCAGGAACTGCACGAAAGCATGGAGCATCCTGCGCGGTTACGCGCCCACTCCGGACGCTTCGCGTAGAACCGCTCGTACTCCGGTTGCTCGTCGTACGGCTGGCGCAAGCACGCTAGCAGCTCGCCGATCATGGACGCGTCGCCCGCCTCGGCCTTGTCGATCGCCTGCTGCGCGAGGTAGTTGCGCAGGATGTACTTCGGGTTGCTCCGGTTCATCAGCGCGCGCCGCGCCTCGTCATCGAGGTCGTCGCTGCGGATGCGCGCCTGGTAGCGGCGGAGCCACGCGAGCAGCCCGGGATCCGGCTCGCCGTAGAACGCGTCCTTGAACGGATCGAGCGAGACCTCCCCGAGCGCCGAGACGTGGGCGAGCGAGCGGAAGAAGATCGTGAAGTCGGTGTCGGTGAGCCGCTCGAGCAGCTCGCTGATCAGCGTGAGGTCCTCGCCCTCCAGCGTGAGCCCGCGGATGCCGAGCTTGCCGGCGTAGCTGCTGCGCTGCGCTTCGTCGAAGGCGCGTGGGAAGGCCTCGAGCGCCTTCTCCAGGGGCTCGGTCGCGCCGACCAGCGGATGCAGCGCGTTCGCCAGCTGCACCAGGTTCCAGTACGCGACGCGCGGCTGGTTCTGGTAGCGGTAGCGACGTCCCTGCGCGTCCGTGATGTTCGGCGTCCAGTCCGCATCGAAGTCTTCGAGGAAGCCGTACGGGCCGTAGTCGATCGTGAGCCCGAGCAGCGACATGTTGTCCGTGTTCATCACGCCGTGCACGAAGCCCACACGCTGCCAGTGCGACACCAGCTGCGCGGTGCGCTCGCTGATGATCTCCAGGAAGCGCACGTAGCTGTCCTTGTTCGGCTCGCCGAGCTCGGGGTAGTGCTGCTTCAGCAGGTACGCGGCGATCGCGCGCAGCAGCGGCATGTCCTCGCGCGACGACGGCAGCTCGAGGTTGCCGAAGCGCAGGAACGAAGGCGCCACGCGGCACACCACGGCGCCTGGCTCGGCCTTCGGATGTCCGTCGTACAGGATGTCGCGCACCACCCTGTCGCCAGTGCTGACGAGCGACAGCGCGCGTGTGGTCGGGATGCCGAGGTGATGCATCGCCTCGCTGCACAAGAACTCGCGCAGCGACGAGCGCAGCACCGCGCGCCCATCGGCAGTGCGCGAGTACGGCGTGGGGCCTGCGCCCTTGAGCTGCAGCTCCCAGCGCTCGCCGCGCTCGTTCTTTACTTCGCCGAGCGAGATCGCGCGCCCATCGCCGAGCTGGCCAGCCCAGTTCCCGAACTGGTGCCCGCCGTAACAAGCCGCATACGGGTCCATGCCGGGTAGCACGGCGTTGCCGCTGAACACGGCGGCGAAGTCAGGCCCCTCGCAGTCCTCCGGCGTGAGGTCCAGCAGCGCCGCCACCTCGCGTGAGTACGCGAGCAGCTTCGGCGCAGCCACCTGCGTGGGCTGCACGCGCGTGAACGCGGCGCCCCGCACCGGCCGGGGCCGGTTCTCCGTGGAGGGGTCGGCGGGAAGCTCGCGGGTGAAGCTGTTGTCGAACCGAAGGTCGGTGAGCGCCATGACGATGCATCACGATAGCAGGGCTCGGGCCGCTGCGACTCCAGGGCGCGTCGAAGGGCGAGTACAGGCTCAG
>DASUME010000570.1:0-8529 GCA_036277895.1 Polyangiales bacterium | reverse complement strand
CGCCGTCGAGCTTGTTCACGCATAGCTTGCGCACCGCACCCGCGACTTGATCTTCCAGCCTGCGCTCGTCGGGGCGCTCGAGGTGCGTGATGGTCACGGGGTAGGTGCGGCCTGGGACGCTGACGATCGGCGCGTCGAGGTAGGCGGACACGCGCTCGGCGTCGAGCGTGGCGCTCATCACCACGATGCGCAGCTCGGGGCGCGAGCGCAGCTGCAGCGCGCGCAACAACGCGAGCCCGAGGTCCGTGTGCAGCGAGCGCTCGTGGAACTCGTCGAGCACCACGCAGCTCACGCCCCGGAGCTCGCGATCGTCGAGAAGCCGCCGCGTCAGCAACGCCTCGGTCAGGAACACCACGCGCGTGCGCGCGGAGACCTTGCGCTCGAAGCGCACCGCGTAGCCCACTCGCTCGCCCACCTCTTCGCCGAGCTCGTCGGCGATGCGCTTGGCGGCCATGCGCGCGGCCAGCCGGCGCGGCTCCAGCACGAGCACCTGGCCGCTACGCGCGAACGGAGCATGCAGCAGCGCGGCCGGCAGGCGGGTGGTCTTGCCGGCACCGGGCTCCGCCACCAACACCAGGTTCGGCCGCGCCCCCAGGGAGGCCGCGATCGCGGGCAAGAACTCGTCGATCGGGAGCGTCTGCACGGGCCACCCGTAGCACGCCCCCCTGCCGCGAGAGGGCCGGCTCGGGGCGCGCCTGGGAGCCGCAGATCGCCGTGATCTCGGCCAGGAACGCCCCCGCCTTCGGCCGCGGCCCACCGCCCGCAACCCCCCAAGCGGCCGAGCTCGTCGTCCGCGAGTCCCCATGCTGTTGTCCTCTGCAGCCGACGTGTCCGCGGCGCTCAATGTGTAGTCGGGCCCTCGGAGCTCCCGAGTGGACGCCGAAACTGCCTGGTTTTCCGTGCCTTGCGAGGAATCTCGCCCCGCTTCGAGGTTGACGCGCGCTCGCGTGCACGTCTAACGTCGGCCGCATTCCTTTGCTTCGACGGAGATACCTTCCATGCAGTTGACCCAATCCTTCCGGCGTACGCTCGCCGTCGCCTTCGTGGGCAGTGTGCTCGGCTGCGGCAGCGACAGCGGCTCGCAGCGCAGCGGCGACGACTTCGCGGTCGCCGCAGACGAGGACGGCGAGAAAGAGCGCGACGCCGGGTCGAAGAAGGACGGGAAGGTCACGAAGCCGAGCGAGACCGGCAAGACCGACGGCGGGACGAAGCCGGTCACGCCGGACGACGGCACCAACAAGTGCGCCGGCATCCGGCAGGACGCGCCCCCCGCGAGCGGCGGCGTGGACGTCATCTTCCTGATCGACACCTCCGGCTCGATGCTGCACGCGATCACGCAGGTGCAGGAAAACATGGCCGCCTTCGTGCAGAACTTCGAGGGCACCGCCGCGGACACGCGCGTGGTCGTGATCACGGGTGCCGATCCCGCGGCCGGCACACCCGTCGCCGGCGACACGGACAAGTACCGCTTCATCCCCTCGGGGGTCGACAGCGGGGCGTTGTTCACGGTCGCGCTGGCGCAGTACGGCGCCTACGAAGACTTCCTGCGCCCGAGCGCGACGACGATGTTCGTGATGGTGACCGACGATGAGGACTTCCTGCCGCCCGCGGAGTTCCGCTCCGCGATGGAGGCGCAGCTGGGGCACTCGTTCATCCAGCACGCGATCGCGTCGGAGGACGTGAACGGGCTTCCCTGCATCAGCGAGGCGCAGGCCTGGAACCCGCTGTGCGCCACGCCCATCCCGGCGGTCTGCGCGGCGGCGGCGATCGGCCGCAACTACTACCAGCTCGCGGACGACACCGGCGGCGTGAAGCAGTCGATCTGCAAGGCCGACTGGGTGCCGGTGTTCGACGAGCTGCGCGCGGCCGTGATCGAGGCCGTGCCGCTGCCCTGCAGCTACCCGCTGGCGAACGCGAGCACCGCCACGCTCGACCCCGAGAAGGTGCAGGTCGTGTACACGCCCTCGGGTGGCGACGACGACGAGTTCCCGCGCGCGAACACGCAAGACGCCTGCGGCACGAAGAACGGCTGGTACTACGACAACAACGACAGCCCGACGACGATCCAGCTCTGCCCGACCGCGTGCGAGACGGTGGCCGCCGGCGGCACGCTCGACGTGGCCTTCGGTTGCCCGCCGATCTTCGTGATGTAGCTCAAGCCTTCGTGAGCTTGCGGTACTTGATGCGCTTGGGTAGCAGCGAGTCTGCGCCCAGGCGCTTTTTCTTGTCTTCCTCGTACGCCTCGAAGTTGCCTTCGAACCAGACGACCTTGCTGTCGCCCTCGAATGCGAGGATGTGGGTGGCGATGCGGTCGAGGAACCAGCGATCGTGCGAGATCACCAGCGCGCAGCCGGCGAAGTCGTCGAGCGCGGCCTCGAGCGAGCGCAGCGTCTCCACGTCGAGATCGTTGGTGGGCTCATCGAGCATCAGCACGTTGCCGCCGCTCTTGAGCACCTTCGCCAGGTGCACGCGGTTGCGCTCGCCACCGGACAGGTACTTGACCTGCTTCTGCTGGTCCGAGCCCTTGAAGTTGAACCAGCCGCAGTAGGCGCGCGACGAGATCTCGGTCTTGCCGACCAGCATCGTGTCGTTGCCGCCGCTGATCTCCTTGTAGACCGTGTTGTCACCGGCCAGCGAGTCGCGGCTCTGATCGACGTAGGCGAGCTTCACGGTGTCGCCGAGGCGCACGCCGCCGCCGTCCGGCGTGTCTTGCCCCGACAGGATCTTGAACAGCGTGGTCTTGCCCGCGCCGTTGGGGCCGATGATGCCGACCACCGCGTTCTTCGGGATCTTGAAGCTGAGGTTCTCGTACAGCAGCTTGTCGCCGAAGCTCTTGGTGATGTTCTCGGCCTCGAACACCAGGTCGCCGAGCCGCGGGCCGGGCGGGATCGAGATCTCGTTGGGGTCGCGCTTCTCGGTGGTGCTGTCCTGCAGCAGCTTGTCGTACGCGGCCAGGCGCGCCTTGCCCTTGGCCTGCCGAGCCTTGGCCGACTGGCGCACCCACTCCAGCTCGCGCCCGAGCTTGCGCTGACGCGCGCTCTCGCTCTTCTCTTCCTGCGCGAGACGCTGGCGCTTCTGCTCCAGCCACGAGGAGTAGTTGCCCTTGAACGGGATCGCCTTGCCGCGATCGAGCTCCAGGATCCACTCGGCGACGTTGTCGAGGAAGTAGCGGTCGTGGGTGACCGCGACCACACAGCCCGGGTACTGCGCCAGGTGCTGCTCCAGCCAGAGCACCGACTCCGCGTCCAGGTGGTTGGTGGGCTCGTCGAGCAGCAACAGATCCGGCTTCTGGAGCAGGATCTGGCACAGCGCGACGCGGCGCTTCTCTCCGCCGGAGAGTGTGGCGATCTTGGCGTCCGCGGGCGGCAGGCGCAGTGCGTCCATCGCAATCTCGAGCTGCGTGTCGAGGTTCCAGGCGTCGACCGCGTCGATCTGGTCCTGCAGCTTGCCCTGCTTCTCCAGCACGCTGTTCATCTCGTCGTCCGAGAGCGGCTCGCCCAGCTTCATGCTGACTTCCTCGAAGTCGGCGAGCAGCTTGCGCGTCTCAGCCACCGCCACGTTCACCGCATCGATCACGGTCTCGGCGCTGCCGAGGTCCGGCTCCTGGGCCAGGTAACCAACCGTGGCGCCCGGCCGCGACCAGGCCTCGCCCGTGAACTCCTTGTCGACGCCGGCCATGATCTTGAGCAGCGAGCTCTTGCCGGTGCCGTTGACACCGAGCACGCCAATCTTTGCGCCCGGCAGGAAGGACAAGTAGACGTTGGAGACGATCGTCTTGTCGGGCGGATGGACCTTCATCAGGTCCTTCATCGTGAATATGTAGTCGCTCATGGCTCTTTCATGGCTGGCTGGCCCGCGAACCCCACTTCGCAAGCCGGTGCAGCTAGCGTAGAGGAGCACCCTCGCACCCGCCAGCAGGTTACCCATGTCCAGTGCGCGCTTGAGCCTGAAAATTGGCGATATCACCGAGGAAGCGGTGGACGCGATCGTGAACGCCGCGAACGAGTCACTGCTCGGTGGCGGCGGCGTGGACGGCGCCATCCATCGCGCGGCGGGACCGGAGCTGCTCGAGGAATGTCGCAGGCTCGGGGGCTGTCCCACCGGCGAAGCGCGCATCACGCGCGGCTACCGGCTGCCCGCCAAGCACGTGATCCACACCGTGGGTCCGATCTACCGGGGCGGAAACAGTGGCGAGGCCGCGCTGCTGGAGAAGGCCCACGAAAACAGCCTCGCGCTGGCCGCCGCGAGGGGGCTACGCACGCTCGCGTTTCCCGCGATCAGCTGTGGGGTCTACGGCTACCCGCTCGACGCCGCCGCCAAGATCGCGATCGCCAGCACGAGGGATGCACTCGAGCGCTTCCGGGGCATCGAGCAGGTGCGCTTCGTGCTGTTCAACCAGGACGTGTACGACGCCTTCGCGCGCGCGCTGGGTGGTTAGCGCCAGAAGGAAACGCCGAGCCGGATCAGGCCGCGCAGGTCGCGCACGTGCACGTCGTTGTCGTCACGGTTGTCGTTGTCCCGGTTCCCGAAGCGGCCCTCGAAGCGAAAGCCGATGTCGGCGCTGAGCCGGCTGTGCACGAAGATCAGCGCGCCCACGCCGAGCGCGAAGCCGCCGAGCAGGGTGCGGTCCTTGGGCACGTTGTCGGTCTTGCGGCGGTCCACCTGGATCAGCGGCGCCGCGTCGAGCGCGAGCTTGGTCTTGCCGCCGAGCGGGATGAAGGTGATGCCCGGCATCACGGCGAGCCCGAGGTAGCGGACATTGTTGTCCTCGCCGTCTGGCGCGACCACGTCGTAGCCGAGGCTCGTGCGCACCCCCAGGATCAACTTCGGCTGCAGCGCGTAGCCGACACCGATGCCGATCGGCGTGGGCGAGGCCTGCGTGGCGCGTGCGTTGCCGAGCTGGTTCGGCCCGAACCCGATCACCGTGGCGCTGCTCTTGCCCGGCCCCGGTGGGTCGAGCTCCACGCCGCCTACACTGAGGATGTCGCCGTCGATCGTGAACCGCCAGGTGCCACGGTCGATCTGCGCCTCGGCCCTCGCAGTCCAGAGCGCGAGTGCCAGCACGACCAGGATCGAGATCTTGTGCATCGTTCCCCTCCCCGAGGTTCGACAGGATAACCGAGCTCATTCGCGCGAGTACACTCTCACGCACTCCGCGCTCACCGGCTGCGGGAGCTTACCGGTCCCATCCGGGTCCGCCGGCCACGGTCGAGGCTCACACCATACGCAGCAGCGCATCCAGGCGCGCGCCGTGAAAGGCGTGGCTGGCAAAGCGCAGCGCGAGCTCACCGCCGTCGTCCTGCACGCGGCGTAGCTCGGTGGCCAACACGCGCAGCCTGTCGTAGCTGGCCGCGTCGTAGCGCGTGCTGCGCAGCACCTGCGGCCGGCGCACGGGCAGCGTATCCAGCGCCGCGAGCGACTCCAGGTCCTGCTGCGCCACGATCTCCCCGCCCGCCACGATCAGCGCGCGCGCCTGCGGCATGCCGCGCTCGCGGTACGCGATGTCCGCCTCGCCGAGCATGCGCAGCCAGCGCGTGCGGCGCAGCAACAAGCCCGTCTGCACCAGCGCGCGCTCCAGCCGCCGCCGGACGCGCGCGAGATCCCACAGCGGCGCATCTTCGACGGCCTCTACCTCCGGCTCCTTGCGTCCGCGCGCGAGCCACAGGTTGCGCGCGGCGCGATCGACACGTCGCGCTGGAGCCGCTTCGTCGTAGTGCTCGGCGGTGAAGAGGCCATAGCCCTCGAGGAACAGCGCGTCGTCGGGCAGCTCTGCGATCGGCACCGCCAACGCACCGGCTCGCAGATATGCGCTGTCATCCCCGGCGGCCAATGCGCGCAGCGCCGACAGCGGCATCAACGCGCGCGCCGAGGGCAGTGGGCCGACGCGATGCGTCTCGTCCGGCCCCTTCACGGTGTCGCGCAGGTCGCGCGAGGCGAACCACGCCGCGCGCTCGCCGATGCGCAGCTGCACGTTGTACGGCGGGTCGATGCGCTTGATCTCGTCGGTCTCCAGCAGCGCTGCTTCGAGGATGCTCGGCGTCTCGGTGGCGCGGATCTCGTGCACCTGCGTCAGCATCTCCAGCGCACGCTCGGTGGCGCGCGCGCTGCCCGTGAAGTGGCTCGCCACGCGCTTCTTCAAGCTCGTCGCCTTGCCCACGTAGAGAATGTCGCCGTTGCTGCGCAGGAAGCGATACACACCCGGCTTGTCCGGCAGCGCGAGCCGCTGCTTGGCGGGCAGTGGATACACGCCGCGCGTCTTGCGCTCGCCGCGGCGCGTCTCGCTCAACCACGTCTGCAGTTGCTCGAGCGTCTCGACCCCGCGCTCCGCGAGCGGCTCGAGCAACGCACTCCAGATGAACGCGGTCGCTTCGACGTGGCCGGCCGTGCGCCGCATCAGCTCCGCCGAGTGCCCGAGGAAGCCCGCCAGCGCACGAATGCTCCGGCGCGGGAGCTGCGGATAGAGGCGCGCGGCGATCGCATGCACGCAGATGGGCGCGAACGGAAATGCGCCCTCCCCGAGCCGCGCATGCAGGTCCTGCAGGAACGGCAGCTCGAAGCTCGCGTAGTGGATCGCCACCGGCGCCACCTCCGCGATCGAGCGCGCGTCCGCGAGCAACAGCTCCCAGGCCTCGTGCTCGGAAACCGCCTCGCTCAGCACGTCCGGGCTCCACCCGGTCAGCTCCCGCACCGCCTTGGGCACCCAGCGCTCCGTGCGCGGGATCACCCAGTGGCTGCGCACCGGCCCCGGCTCCGGACCCACCAGGGCCCAGCCGAGCTCGATCAGGTCGCCGTACATGGGCGTGGCCCCGCTCGCCTGCGCATCGAGCACCAACAGCCGCATCTCTCGCAACGGAACGCCCACGACCGTCAGGATGACCCGCCCTCGCCTCCCTCGCACCACCCTCGATCCGTCGTGGTATCGTCGCGAGCGACATGCGCGCACCGCACCGGCTCTGGGCACTCGGCGCGCTGCTCGGCACGGGATGCGGTGGCCATGCGGGGAGCACGACGCCGCACGTTGCGACGAGCGGCTGCGGCAGTGCGGCCACCGGCGACGGCATGTTCGCGGCCGAGACGCTGCGCGGCGAGCGCAGCTACCACGTCCGCCTGCCGCGCGACTACGACCCCTCGCGCGCGTACGCCCTGATCTTTCGCTTCCACGGCTACGGCGGAGACGGTCTGTCGGCTGGGCTCGGCATCGAGGGCCCCGCGGGCGACGATGCGATCATCGTCGGACCGGACGGCCTCGACAGGGGCTGGTCCGCGAGCAGCGAAGCTGGCGACCTGGCGTTCTTCGATGCGATGTACGACGCCGTGACGCAGCGCTACTGCGTCGATCGCACGCGCGTGTTCGCGTACGGCTTCAGCATGGGCGGCGGCTTCAGCAACTTGCTCGGCTGCCGCCGCGCCGAGACGCTGCGCGCGACGGCCGCGATCGCCGGCTTCGATCGCGGCACCGGCCGCTGTGCGCGCCCGGTCGCGGCCTGGTTCCAGCACGATCAGGACGACGACGCGGTGCCGCTCGCTCAGGGCGCCGCTGCCCGCGACCGCGTGCTCGAGCGCGCGCACTGCAGCACGCGCACCACGTCGGCCGGCAGCTGCGTCCGCTACCAGGGCTGCGATCCGGGGATCGCGGTCGTGTGGTGTGAGACGAGCGGCCGCGGCCACGACATCGCAGGCGACACGGCGCCCCAGGCGGTGTGGGACTTCTTCCGCGCGCTGCCCTGACTAGTAGGCCGCAGCGAGCGCGTCCGCGTAGTGAGCCTTGATCGCGGCGCAGGCGCGAATGGTCTCCAGCGTGAGCGCGAGCTCGCGCGGGCCGCCGGGCACCTTGTCGACGCGCGGGCTGAAGAACTGCTCGACCTCCTGCGCAGCCTCCGTGCTGCAGAAGCTCGCGGTGGCGCCGATCACGTCGTTGCCGCCGTGCGCGCCCAGCTTCGCGATCAGGCCGTCGAAGTTGTCCTTGAGCCACGCGAAGGCAGACGCGCGCGTCTCGCGCTGGCCGAGCTGCACGAGCAACGGCACCAGGCGCTCGTTCGTGCGCAGCTTCTCATCGAGCGTCAGCCCCAGCGAGCGCTTGGCGAGCTCGGGATCGCGCATGTTGGCGAGCGCGCCCAGCAGCCGGCCGCGTCGCACGCCGTCGTCGGTCGTGAACAGCTGCGTGTGCACCGCGTCGTAGGCAAACGCGCCGCCCTCGCGCACCGCGGCCGTCAGCGCCAGCTCGACCAGCTCGCTGGGTAGACCCTTGACCTCGCCGCCCGCGAGCAACGGCTTGCCGAGCCGCGCCAGCTCCTTGCTGAGCGCCGCCTCTTCGCCGAGGCCGTACAGCGCGCGCACCACGCTCACGCGCCACAGCTTCTCCTCACCGCTGACCTTGGCCGCGCGCGGCAACAACCCGATCCGGTTGAGCTGGGGGCGCAGCGTCTTCGCGAGGTCCGCGCGGAACGCCGGCAAGCTCTCGTTCGCCAGCAGCTCGTTCAGCAGCCAGAACGTGCGCAGCGCACTCTCGAACACGTGCCGCTTGGGGGA
>DASUME010000569.1:0-12631 GCA_036277895.1 Polyangiales bacterium | reverse complement strand
CCCGGTGTGCCGCCGAACCTCGACTTGCCCGAGGGCACGCTGTTCCGGCTCGACGTGCTCGCGAGCCAGCCCGCGGTCGCGAGCGGCCTCGCCTACGGCAGCACCCCCGCGGGCAGCTTCCAGTATGCGCCGCCGAGCGCGCGCGCCGGCGAGCTCGTCCAGGGCACGCGCTACCACCTCTACGTGCTCAAGGACGTGGGTGTGCCGCTGGCCAACTGCCTGTTCACCTTCGGCGAGGCGATCGCCGAGCCACCGGTCGTCGTCGCGCCGCCCGACGCGGGCACCGCGCCTGTCGCGGACGGAGGCGGCTGCGCGCTGACGGACGAGGGCTGGGGCGCAGCTTGCAAGACGGACGCCGAGTGTCCGTGCGCCGCCAACTACTGCGCGCTGATGCCCGGGCAGACCGCGGGCTACTGCACCAAGACCGGCTGCAAGACCGACCCGAGCGTGTGTCCGAGCGGCTGGAGCTGCTTCGACCTGTCCCTGTTCGCGGCCGACTTGCCGGCGATCTGCACCAACTAGGCTGCGCAGACGGCACGAGTGAGGCAACCTTCTCGACTCAGGAGGTAGCAGGTGAGCCGCTGTACAGGGTACGCAGCCCTTCAACCCAAGGCGCCGTTGGTGCCGTTCGACTTCGAGCGCCGTGCGCCACGTGCACACGACGTCGAGATCGCGATCTCGCACTGTGGCGTCTGCCACTCGGATCTGCACGAGGTGCGCAGCGAGTGGCACGCGCGCGGCGTGTTCCCGATGGTGCCCGGCCACGAGATCATCGGGGTCGTGCAGTCGGTGGGTCCGGAGGTGCAGGAGTTCGCGGTGGGCGACCGCGTCGGGGTCGGCTGCATGGTCGACGCCTGTCGTGAGTGTGGGCCGTGCAAGCAGGGCCTGGAGCAGTACTGCGAGCGCGGCTTCGTGGGCACCTACGGCGGCCGCGAGCGCGGCACCGACAAGCCCACCTACGGCGGCTACTCCAAGCGCATCGTGGTCGACGAAGCCTTCGTGCTGCACGTGCCCAAGGCGCTCGACTCCGCGGGTGCGGCGCCGCTGCTCTGTGCGGGCATCACCACCTACTCGCCGCTCAAGCACTGGCGCGTCGGCAAGGGCACGCGCGTGGGTGTGGTGGGCCTCGGTGGGCTCGGGCACGTGGCGGTGAAGATCGCCCGCGCGATGGGCGCGGAGGTCACGCTGTTCACCAGCACGGCCGCCAAGGTCGAAGACGGCAAGCGCCTCGGCGCGCACCAGGTCGTGGTGTCGAGCGAGCGCGAGCAGCTGAAGAAGGTGCGCGGCTCGCTCGACTTCATCCTCAACTGCGTCGCGGCCAAGCACAACCTCGACACGTACATGCAGCTGCTCCGGCTCGACGGCACGATGGTGATGGTCGGCCTGCCGGACGTGCCGCCCGATCCGCCGCAGGTCCGCAACCTGATCTTCAAGCGCGCCTCGCTCGCGGGCTCGCTGATCGGCGGCATCGCCGAGACCCAGGAGATGCTCGACTTCTGCGGCGAGCACAAGATCGTCTCGGACATCGAGTCGATCCAGATCGCCCAGATCAACGAGGCCTACGAGCGCATGCTCAAGAGCGACGTGCGCTACCGCTTCGTGATCGACATGGCCTCACTCTGAAAAGATCTTGGCCAGCTCGAACGGCGTGGTGACCTCGAGCTGATCGTAGCGGCACTCGCTGGGGCTCTTGTCCGCGCGCCAACGCTGGAAGGTGGCGGCGTGGCGGAAGCGATCGCCCTGCATGTGGTCGTACTTGACCTCGCACACGCGCTCGATGCGCAGGGGCTCCCACGACAGGTCCTTGCCGTTGCTCCAGCGGCTCTGTCCACCGGGCATACGCGAGCCTTCCGCTTCTTCGGTCGCCCACTCGCGCCACGGATGCTCGGCGACGGCGTGCTCGCGCAGCGGAGCGAGCTCCGCGACCAGCTCGGCGCGCCGGGCCATCGTGAACGACGACGTCACGCCCACGTGCTGCAGCTTACCCGCGTCGTCGTACAGGCCGAGCAGCAGCGAGCCGATCAGCGTGCCGGGGCCGTTCTTGTGCCAGCGAAAGCCCGCCACCACACACTCGGCGGTGCGCGCGTGCTTGATCTTCAACATCGCGCGCTTGCCGGGTTGGTACGCCTGGTCTTCTCGCTTGGCCATCACGCCGTCGAGCCCCGCGCCCTCGAAGCGCTGCAGCCACTCGTTGGCGGTCGCGTGCTCGCGCGTGACGGGCGTGAGGTGCAGCGGCGCCTGCGCGTCGGCCAGCGCGACCTCCAGGCGCCGGCGGCGCTCGGCCTGGGGCAGCCCGCGCAAGTCTTCGCCCGCGAGCGAGAGCGCATCGAACGCGACGTACGAAGAGGGCATCGCCTGGGCGAGCTTCTGCACGCGCGAGGCCGCGGGGTGGATGCGCATCTGCAGCGCATCGAAGTCGAGCCCGCTCGCGCCCGCGATCACCACCTCGCCGTCGAGCACGCAGTCGTCGGGTAAGCAGGCCAACAGCGACTGGTGCAGCTCGGGGAAGTAGCGGTCGAGCGGCTTCAGCTCCCGGCTCTGGATGTAGAGCTTGTCGCCACGTCGGAACACGATCGCGCGAAAGCCGTCCCACTTGGGCTCGAACAGCAGGCCGCCGGTCTCGGGCACACGCTCGGACGCCTTGGCGAGCATGGGCTCGATCGGGTACGGCAGCGCGAAGTCGTCCGGTCTGGGGGCGGGCTCGGCGGGAGGTTGCTTGCGTGCGGCCATCTTGGGTGCCCAACATAGCCCGAGCTGCCGCTTTTTACCCGGGTGCGCCGGCGCGGAGACCGCGCCGCAACGCCCACAGAGCAAGGGTGAACCCATGTCGCGCCGTGCCTTCCGTGCCTCCATCCTGCACTTCCTGCGCGACCCGCACGAGCTACCTCACGCGCGCGTGAGCGAGTCGTACGCGTACTTCGAGGACGGCCTGCTGGTGGTCGAGGACGGGCTCGTCACGGACGTGGGCGAGTACGCCGAGCACGCGCCCGCGCTCGGCGACACCCCGGTGGTCGACTACCGCGGTCGCCTGATCGTGCCGGGCTTCCTGGACTGCCACGTGCACTACCCGCAGACCGGCATGATCGGCTCGTACGGCGAGGAGCTGCTGAGCTGGCTCGCGACGTACACCTACCCGGCCGAGCGCGCGTTCGCGGACCTCGACCACGCGCGCGCGGTGGCGGAGCTGTTCCTGACCGAGCTGCTGCGCAACGGCACCACCACCGCGCTCGTGTTCGCGACCGTGCACGCGGTGTCCGCGCAGGCGCTGTTCGAGAAAGCGCTCACGCTCAACATGCGCCTGATCAGCGGCAAGGTGCTGATGGACCGCAACGCCCCCGCGTACCTGTGCGACACGCCGGAGACGGCGTACGCCGAGTCCAAGGCGCTGATCGAGGAGTGGCACGGGCGTGGACGTCTGCTGTACGCGGTCACGCCGCGCTTTGCGGGCTCGTCGTCGCCGGAGCAGCTGCGCGTGGCGAAGCGCTTGTTGAACGAGCACCCCGACTGCTGGCTGCACACACACGTCGCCGAGAACAAGTCGGAGGTGGCCTGGATCCAGGAACTCTACGCGCACGAATGTGCTCCGGGCACGAGCTACCTCGGCGTGTACGATCACTTCGGGCTGATGACGCAGCGCTCGGTGTTCGCGCACGGCGTGCAGCTCGATGACGCAGACTTCGAGCTGGTCGCCAAGCGCCGCTCGGCGGTCGCGTTCTGTCCCACCTCGAACCTGTTCCTCGGCAGCGGCCTGTTTCGCTACCGGCGCGCGCGCGAGATCGACATCAAGCTCGGGCTCGCCACGGACGTGGGAGGCGGCACCAGCTTCTCGCAGCTGCAGTCGCTCAACGAGGCCTACAAGATCGTGAAGCTGCAGGGCGACAAGCTGTCCGCGCTGGAGGCGTTCCACCTGGCCACGCTGGGCTCGGCCGAGGCGCTGGAGCTCGACGACAAGGTGGGCAGCTTCCGCGACGGCAACGAGGCCGACTTCGTGGTGCTCGATCCCAACGCGACGCCGCTGTTGCGCTTCCGGATGGCGAACGCGCGCGGCATCGAGGAGCAGCTGTTCGTGTTCATGACGCTCGGGGACGACCGCGCCATCGAGGCCACGTATCTAGCCGGCGAGCGCGCGCACGCGCGTTAGTTACGCGAGGCCGGCGTAGATCGCGCGTACGTCGTCGTCTTCGTCGATGGCCGCGAGGAAGCTCTCGACCTGGGTGCGCGCGTCGTCGGCGAGCGTGACCGGGTTCTTGGGGGCCCAGATCAGCTCCTGCGAGCTGAGCGTCCAGCCGCGCTCCGACAGCGCCTTGCCGACCGCGTCGAGGTCCGCGGGCTCGGTGAGGAAGATGGAGGCGCCCTCCTCGCCCGCCTCGACCTCTTGCGCTCCGGCCTCGATCGCGGCCTCTTCCGGATCTTCCCCCTTCGGCGGCGGCGTGGCCTCGATCGAGCCGCGGCGTGCGAAGTCCCAAGACACCGAGCCGCTCGCGCCGAGCTGGCCTTCCTTGCGGAACAGCAGGCGGATGTTGGTCGCGGTGCGGTTCTTGTTGTCGGTGAGGCACTCCACGATCACCGGCACCTGGTTCGGCGCGAAGCCCTCGTAGACCACGGTCTCGAAGATCGCACCGTCGTCGAGCAGGCCGGCGCCCTTCTTGATCGCGCGGTCGAGCGTGTCGCGCGGCATGGACGCCTTCTTCGCGGCCTCGACCGCGAGCCGCAGCTTCGCGTTCATGGTCGGGTCCGGACCACCCTTGGCGGCGATCATGACTTCCTTCGCGAGCTTGGTGAACAGACGCCCCTTGGCATCTGCCGCCTGCGCGCGGCCCTTGGCTTTCCACTGTGCGCCCATATCGGAGGCCAGCTTTAGCACAAAGGCCGATTTTTTCGCGCGGGCGATGAACGGGCCAGCGGCGAGCGGGCACCCAGGGGAGAACAGGGAGGAACCGTGAGACCACTCTTCGGGATGGTGACGCTCGCTTTTGTGCTGGCGTCCGCCCACGCCAGCGCCCCCGGCGCCCCCCCGGCGCCGCAGGCTGACCCCCTTGCGTCCCTGGTGCGCAGCGCGCTGGAGGAGCCACCGCTGTTCGGACGCGTCCAGGAGCGCATCTCGGCTGGCAGCTACACGTACCTCGCACTGCGCACCGAGCGAGACGAGCTGCGCTGGACCGTGACCATGGGCCGTGGCGAACCGGAGGGCACGGAGGTGCGCGTGCGCAGGCTCGGCTTCAGCCCGAGCTTCTACTCCAAGCGACTGCAGCGCGCGTTCCCGAACCTCGTGTTCGGGGTCGTGCACACGATCGATTGAGGGAGCCGATCATGACCCAACGCAACCGAAAGCCGCCTCTCGAGGCCCCGACCGAGCACGCGGTCGAGCAGCGCTGAACGTTGCGTGGGTGAGCCTCGGGCGCAAGACTGCGTCGCGATGCCCACCCTCGCCGTGCACGTCGACTTGCCGGAAGAACAGCTCGCTCGCATCGAGCAGGCCGCGGGCTCGCTGCGCGTGCTGCGCAAGAGTGAGATCACGGAGCTGGACGAGGTCGAGATCTTGTTCGCGCAGCGCCTCGCTCCGCAGCGCATCGCCAAGGCGAGCGCGCTGCGCTGGGTGCAGACGTACGGTGCGGGCGTGGAGTGGCTGCTCGTGCCCGAGGTGATCGCGCGCCATGATCTCGTGATCACGAACGCGCGCATCCACGCCCAGCCGATCGCGGAGCACGTGTTCGGCTGGCTGCTCAGCTACGTGCGCAACCTGCACAAGGCGGATCGCCAGGCGCGCCAGCAGAAGTGGGATCCCGAGGCGCTGCGCGAGGGCCTCGGCACGCTGGAGGGCAAGACGCTCGGTGTGCTCGGCCTCGGCGTGATCGGCCTGCGCATCGCGGAGCTCGGCGCCGCGTTCGGCATGCGCGTGATCGCGTACCGACGCAACTGGCAAGACGTGCCTGCGCCCGTGGAGACGGCGTACGGCGAGCTGCCCGAATTCTTGGCGGCCTCGGACTTCGTGGTGAACACGCTGCCCGCGACGACGGCCACGCAGCACTTGCTCGGCGCGCGCGAGTTCGAGGCGATGCGACCGCACGCGTTCCTCGTCAACATCGGACGCGGCTCCACGATCGACACCGTGGCCCTCGTCGATGCGCTGAACAAGGGCAAGCTCGGCGGCGCCGCGCTGGACGTGACCGACCCCGAGCCGCTGCCCCCCACCCACTCGCTGTGGAAGTTCGACAACGTCTTGATCACGCCGCACTACGCCGGCGCGCACCCGGGCTACGACGAGCGCGCCACCGAGCTGTTCGTCGCCAACCTCGCGCGTTACCTCGCCGGCGAACCGCTCGCCAACGTCGTGAACGCGGAAGCGGGCTACTAAATTTAGATCTCGTTCAGGCGCTTCAGCGCGCCTGCATCGAGCACGACGTCGCGCAGCTCGACCAGCTCTCGCAGCTGCTCCGTCGTGCGGGCGCTCGCGATCGGCGCGAGCACGGTGGGCTGCGCCTTCAGCCAGGCGAGCGCGATCGCGCTCACCGGCACCGCATGCTGCGCGGCGAGCTCGTCGAGCAGCCCGAGCACACGCAGGCCGCGGTCGTCGAGGTACTCCGACGCCTTCTCCGCGCGCGGGCTCTGCACCTTCGCGCCCGGCCGGTACTTGCCGCTCAGGAAGCCGCGCGCGAGGCTGTAGTACGGGATGCACGCCACGCCTTCGCGCTCGCACAGCGGCTGCAGCTCCTGCTCGTACTCGCGATCGACCAGGTTGTACTGCGGCTGCACCGCCACGTAGCGCGCGAGCCCGTGCCGCTTGCTCAGCTCCAGCGCAGACGCGAGCCGCGCCGCCTTGAAATTCGAGGCGGCGATGTCGCGTACCTTGCCTTCCTTCACCAGCACATCGAACGCGTGCGCGGTCTCTTCCTGGGGCGTGTTCGCGTCGTCCTGGTGCGCGTAGTAGAGGTCGATGTAGTCGCTCTGCAGGCGCTCGAGCGAGTCTTCCACCGCCGCGCGAATGGTCGCGGGCTTCAGGTTGTCGCGGCCTGGCGCGGCGCCGACCTTGGTCGCGATCATTACCTTCGCGCGGTTCTTGCGCGCGGCCATCCAGCGGCCGAGGATCCGCTCGGACTCGCCGCCCTTGTTGCCGGGCACCCACGCCGAGTACACGTCGGCGCTGTCGATGAAGTTGCCGCCGGCCTCGGCGTACGCGTCGAGCACGGCGAAGGACTCGGCTTCGTTCGCCGTCCAGCCGAAGACGTTGCCCCCGAGGCAGAGCGGGAACACGTCCAGGTTCGAGTGAGGGAGCTTGGCCATCTCGCTAGCGTGGGCCCCGCACGCGTGCGAGGCCCGTGCTTTCGCTCAACGAACTTCGACGGTCACGCTGCTGGACCTGTCTTCCAGGCGCGCGGCAACGCACGGTAGGAAAGGTCAGCCGAGCTGCGCTCAGCTCCTGATCGCCTTCGCTATCACCAGCTCCGCGAATTTGTCCGGCGTATAGAACGTGAACAGGTACGGGCCCAGCGCGATCCGCTCGCCGCTGCGCACCGGCACCGGGGTGCGCACCTCGAGCTTGCGCGTGCCCACACGTGTCCCGTTCTTGGAGCCGCCGTCGGCGATCGTGTACTCGCCCGTCGGGGTCTTGCTGAAGTAGGCGTGGAACTTCGAGATCTGCTGCAGCGGCAGCGTCACGTCCACGTTCGAGGTACGGCCGACGCTGATGTAGTCGAAGGCGTTACCCGGGCGCTTGACGAGCGGGAACACCAGCCCGAGGTGCTTCGAGTCCTGTTCGCGGTCGGTCAGCGAGGGACGCCACTGGCCGCTCGGCTCGCTGCCGTTTTGCGGCGGCGGCTCACCGCCGTGCACCGTGGAGAAGATCTCTCCGTCACCGTCTTCGCCGTCGCCGTGCCGTACGATCAGCGCGGATTCCAGCGAGATCTTCCCCTTGGCCCGGAACTCCCGAAGGTACTCGGCGAAGTAGAGTTCGTTCATGTCGCGCCGATAAGGGTAACACGACACCCGCTTGGGTTAGCGCGCTGTGCGGAGACGACCGCGCTCGGTTGCGATCAAGATCAGCATGGCAGCCACGGCCAGTAGGGTCTGGCCGTACACGAACGGACGCGTGGTGCCGCCCTACGCGCGGCCGACGCCATCATCACCGCCGCCAGCGCGGTCAGCTCGCGTGGCTGAGGGTGGGCTTCATCGGACGCCCCCCATCGCGCAAGACAGCGGAACACGCAACCTGGTTTTCACCTGCGTGCCCGTTGATGCAGGATGCGGCCATGATCAGCGCACCCAGCCTCGCCCTCCCGCTGCCGCAGCGTGGTCTGGCCGAGTTTCTGCTGGTGGGCGGGCTCACACCGCTGCTGTTCTTGCTGTCGTGGCTGCTGCGCGAGAGCCTCGGCCTCGACGACGCGGAGCTCGCGGTCGGCTTCACGTTCTTCTACGGCGCCCACCTGGTGAACGACCCGCACTTCGCGGTCAGCTACTTGTTGTTCTACGAGGACGTGCGAGCGCGCGCGTTCGGCGCCGCGTTCTCCAGTGGGCAGCGCGTGCGCTACTGGCTCGCGGGCTTCGTGGTGCCCCTGTGCTTGCTCGCGTGGGCCGGCTACGCGCTCCTCACGCGCTGCCTGCCCGCGTTCGGCATCCTGATCCAGCTGATGTTCTGGCTCGTCGGCTGGCACTACGTGAAGCAGGGCTTCGGCGTGCTGATGGTGCTCGGCGCCCAGCGCGGCATGCGCTTCAGCCTGCGCGAGCGCCAGGCCGTGCTCGCGCATGCTCTGTGCGGCTGGCTGTACGCCTGGGCCAACCCGCACGACCCGGGCCGCACGCTCGAGGAGAAGGGCGTGCTCTACGCTACCTTTGCGCACCCGCGCTGGCTGGAGCCGCTCGCGCTCGCGCTGCTGCTGGCCACCGTGCCGCCGCTGGTCTGGGCACTGCGCGGCAAGCGCCGCTTGGCCACGCCGCTGACCGGCTTCTTGTGCAGCGTCTGGGCGTGGTCGATCTTCTCCGCGCTCGACCCGCTCGTGCGCTACGCGATCCCGGCGCTGCACTCGCTGCAGTACCTGTACTTCGTGTGGCTGTTGAAGGGCAGCGAGGCGCGCGAGCGCGAGCGCGAGCCGTGGTTCGAGACCGCCGCCCCGGCACGGCTCGCCCGGCTGGCCTTGTGCGCCCTCGCGCTCGGCTGGCTGCTGTTCCACGGCCTGCCTGGCTGGCTGGACGGCGGCAAAAAAGGTCCGCTCGGGCCGACACCGTGGTTCGCGGCGCTCTACGCTTTCGTGAACATTCACCATTACTTCATGGACAGCGTGCTGTGGCGGCGCGACAACCCGCGCATGCGCTACCTGCAAATGTCCACGCGGGAACTACCTTGAAGAGCATGGAACGTATTCACAGCTACGCCTCGTCCCGGTCCAGCACCGGCGAGAGCGCCAACGACATTCTCTGGGTCACCTACCGCTGGATGTCGCTCGGGCTCGCCCTGACCGGCGCCGTGGCGTGGGTGGTCGCCCACTCCGAGCCCGCGATCAGCTTCCTGTTCGAGCACCGCGCGCTGTTCTACGTGCTGATGTTCGCCCAGCTCGGCCTGGTGTTCACGTTCACCTCGGTCGCGCAGCGCGTGAGCACGGTGGTCGCGGCGAGCATGTTCTTCGCCTACGCGGCGCTGACTGGCGTCACCTTCTCGACGCTGTTCCTGGTCTACACCTCGTCCTCGATCGCGCAGACGTTCTTCATCACCGCGGGCGCGTTCGCGGGCCTGTCGGTGTTCGGCGCGACCACCAAGCGCGACCTGTCCGCGGTCGGCCGCTTCGCGCTGTTCGCGCTGATCGGGCTCCTGATCGCGTCGCTGGTGAACCTCTGGCTCGCGAGCTCCGCGCTGATGTGGATCACCACGTACGTGGGCATCCTGCTGTTCGCCGCGCTGACGGCCTACGACACCCAAAAGCTGAAGGCGATGTACGCGCAGCAAGGCGCGGCCGGCAACCTCGCGCTGATCGGCGCGCTGATGCTCTACCTCGACTTCATCAACATGTTCACGTTCCTGCTGCGCCTGACCGGCTCGCGTCGCGAGTGAGTCAGTCGCCGCGCGCGACCACGCGGTTGCGGCCGGCGTGCTTGGCGGCGTAGACGCTCTCGTCGGCGGCGCCCACCAGCTCTGCCGGATCGTCGATCAGGAACTTGTCGTCCATGGTCGCCACGCCGAACGACGCCGTGACGTTGATCGCGCGACCCCCGGCGACCACGATCTCCTGCTTCTCCAGCAGCTTGCGCAGGCGCTCGGCCGCCGCCTTCCCGCCCGCACGATCGGTCGCCGGCAACAAGATCGCGAACTCCTCGCCGCCGTAGCGCACGGGGATGTCGAGCTGGCGCATGCAGCGCGTGATCAAGCGGCCCACGGCCTGCAGCACCGAGTCGCCCGCCTGGTGGCCGTGGGTGTCGTTCACCTTCTTGAAGTGATCGATGTCGATGAACAGCAGCGTCAGCGGGCGGCTGAGCTCCTTGGCCGCGGCCACCGCCGCCTCCAGCTGGGTGTCGAAGTGGCCGCGGTTGAACAGGCCGGTCAGTGCGTCCTTGCGCGCCTGCGACTCGGCTTCTTCCTTCTGGCGCGCGAGCACGGTCGCAGTGGCCTCGGCCTGGAACGCGTTCGCCGCGCTCTTGAGGCTCACCTTGACCAGCGCCTCGCGCGCCTCGTCCAGGGTGCCGAAGATCACGCTCTCGTCGATCGGGATCTCGAACAGGCGCGACAGATCCGGCATCGCCTTGCCGACGTTGTTCAGCACCCGGGTGAAGGCGTCGCCGTTCATGCCCAGCCACATGCGCGCGACCTCGGCCGCCTGGCGCGTGGCCTCCGCGCGATCGCGCGCGCCGAGCCAGATCTCCGCCACGTAGCCGCCGACCGCGACCGCACGCGTGTGCCCCGGGAACGCGCCCGGTCCACTGACGGACTCCGGGTTGTGGCTGCCGCGTGTGGTGTGCTCGAGGTAGCCCGGCAGCTTCCAGCGCTGCGCGAGCCACGCGCCCACCTCGCGGTGATCGACGCCGAACGTCTCACGCTCCAGGCGCTCCAGCCGCAGGTGATCGATGCCGGCGTTGGCCATCACATCGCCGTACGGCGCGCCCAGCGTCTCGTGCAGCGCGAGCACGCCGACGTCCATGAACATGCCCGCGAGGAACGCCTCCTCCGGGTTCACCTTGGTGGACTCCGCGATTGCGCGCGCCGCGGTGCCGGAGATCAACATGCGCCGCCAGAAGCCCTGGTAGTCGAACTTGCCCTGCGTGCCGCGCACGCGCGTGAGCGAGAAGCTCAGCGCCAGCGTCATCACCGTGTTGGCGCCCAGCCGCATCACCGCTTGCGCCACCGTGGTCGGCGCACCCGCACGCGTCATGTAGATGGCCGAGCTCGCCGTGCTCAGCAGCTTCGCGGCGATCGCAGGATCGCGCTCCACGGTCCGGCTCAGCTCGTTGAGGTCGGTCGTATCCTTCTTGCTGAGACGCACCACCTCCGTCGCGACGGCAGGCAACGTGGGCAGGGTCTTGCAGGATTCGAGTTTGTCGAGGATCGGGCGGTCCATCGAGAGTGGCGTGAGCTTCTTTCTGAGACAGGACGACTGCTTAAGGATACTCAATGCGAGATCCCGTTGTCTCCTGTCTCGGCACGTTCCGAACGCACAGTGCGCAACGAGCCGTGAGCACGGACGTCAGGCTTCTCCGCCAACGCCCCCCTGCACGGACTCCGCAGCACGCATTGGTGAGCTGATCCACCGGGGGCCTACATTACCCAAGGTGTCGGCTACTCGGCGACGCGACGCGCGTCCGGCTTTGCGGCGGCCTCGCCCGCGCGCGCTGCTTCGATCGCCCAGAACATCGCCTCCGGCGTGGCCGGCGACGCGAGCTCCACGATGCCGCCCTTGCCGAACGCGGCGGCCGCCGCGCGCAGGGCCTCGCGCACGCTGAACGCGAGCATGAACGGCGGCTCGCCCACGGCCTTGCTGCCGAACACCACGCCGGGCTCGCTCGCGCGCGTGAGCAGCTCGACCCGGAACACCGCCGGACACTCGCCGAGCGTGGGCAGCTTGTAGGTCGAAGCGCCGCTCGACGTGAACACACCGCGCTCGTTCCAGACCAGCTGCTCGCTGGTCAACCAACCCACGCCCTGCAGGAAGCCGCCCTCGACCTGGCCCTTGTCGATCAGCGGCGAGAGCGAGTCGCCCACGTCGTGCAAGATGTCGGCGCGCAGCAGCCGGTACTGCCCAGTGAAGCCGTCCACCTCGACCTCCGCGACCGCGGCCCCGTACGCGTAGTAGTGGAACGGCTTGCCCTTCCCGCTGACGCGATCGAAGTGGATGTTCGGCGTGCGGTAGTACCCGCTCGCGAACAGCGGCAAGCGCTCGAGATAGGCCTGCCCCACGATGTCGGCGAAGGGCCGCGCCTTGGCTCGATCGCCCACCGGAAAGACCAGCCCATCGTCGAAGATCACCTCTGCGCCGAACATGCGCTTGGCCACGTCCTCCAGCCGTGCGCGCAGCTGCTCGCAGGCGTCGCGCACGGCCGCGCCGTTGAGATCCGTGCCGCTCGAGGCAGCGGTGGCCGACGTGTTCGGGATCTTGTCGGTGCGCGTGGGCATCACGCGCAAGGTGTCGAGGTTCTGGCCGAGCACGTCGGCGGC
>DASUME010000568.1:0-10376 GCA_036277895.1 Polyangiales bacterium | reverse complement strand
CAAGCTTGGCTCGCGCCCGAGCCGAGTGCAGTCGTTCCGAAGCCAGCTGTTCCACCTGCGGCGCGCTCATGCGCCGTCGAACAACTCGGGCTCACGCAAAATTCCCAATTCGGCCGCAGAAAATGAGGGGATCCCTCAGGGCGTCGAGTCGATAGAGTAGATCGGCTCGGAAGCTCCCTGCCGTGACCATGCCGGACAGGTCGCGATGAGTTGCGGCGACCAGGCGTACGTCGGCGCGAATCTCTCTGGTTCCGCCGACACGAGTGAACGTTCCGGTCTCCAAGACTCGCAAGAGTGCGGCCTGTGCTTCCGGCGACAGCTCTGCGACCTCGTCCAGGAAAAGTGTTCCGCCTCCTGCCTGTTCGAACAGCCCCGAGCTCTGTCGATCGGCGCCTGTGAACGAGCCACGCTCGTGGCCGAACAAGGTGGACGCGATCAATGTCACGGGCAGCGCCGCGCAGTTTAACGCCTTGAAGGGAGCGCTCGCGCGCGAGCTGCCTTCATGCACGGCTCGCGCTACCGATTCCTTGCCGCTCCCAGTTTCGCCGACGATCAGAACGGGAATCGTCGTGCGCGCCGCGTTAGCCGCCAGCTCGTACAGCCTGCTCATGCTGGGAGCGCGAACCAGCGGCGCATCTCCGGATCGTTGCGCAAGCTCTTCGGCGAAACAGACCGCTCCGGCTTTCGCGCGCATGCCGCGGCAAGCGAGCGTTCGATGATCTCTTCTTCCGACAACGAAGTTGCGGACAGCACCGCTCCGACTCGCGTACTTGATTCACAACCTCTCAGGAGGTCCGTTGCGAAGCTCTCCGCCTCAGCGCGGCGAGCGCGGACGAGGTACACGAGCGTGACGTTCGGCGCGTAAGCATATGCGACATCGATCGGCCGAAGCGCTGCAACCAGCCAATCCAGCGGCAGCGCAGCGTCGTGCCGAATCGCGATCAACGCGAAGGGCTCGCTCAGATAGCGAGCACGGCGAAGCTCGTGTGCAAGGAGAGCGCGCCCATCCACTTGGCGAATGGCGTGCGTCTCGTCCTTCGAACTAGACGCATCTAGCTGGGCACTGCCCAGCGTGCACAGGCCGACACTGGGCACGGCGCTGACCGGCTCTGTCATTGCGTGACCCCATCGCAGATGGCGGAGGTACGGAAGCTGCTGGATGTAATCTCACGCGTTCCGCTCACCGCCAGCGGAACGTAGCTAGCGTGCGCTAGCTTGGTAAGCGCAATCTAACTTGCTTCATGAACTTAAAGTGCAATCGGATCATACGATCTAATCGAGCATCAACTTAGACCAGGGAGGGCGACGCACCCAAGAGTAGAATAGAGATGGAATCGCGAGAACGTGGCTTTAGTGAGCCGTGGTGCCTGTTTCTTCGATGACACCGTGGCGCCAATGGCCGGCCAAGAAGCGATGCCTCGAGAGGATGCTCGATCGCCGCTAGGCGCCATGTCACTCGTTTCGTTCGAACAGCACGAACAGGCCCGCGCGTGCGATCTCGTGGTAGCCGTGCGCGAGGATGTTCGCGTCGTCCTCGACGCGGTCGAAGAAGCCGACGAAGAAGCGCGGGCGCGCGCCCCACAGCGCGTCGTCGTGTTCCTTGCGCCAGGCGGGCCGGTTGAACTCCAGGGCGGGCTCATCGAGCGGCATCTCGGAGACGAAGCGTGACGGCGTGTGCAAGCTCGTCATCGCGTAGATGCCGAGCTCGAAGCCGCGTACGTGCAGCAGATCACCGGGCTGCTTGCGCTCGTTGATCGCCTTCGCGATCGCGCGCTGCGCGGGCCAGTTGTAGTTCTGGTTGCCGATGAACACCGTCATCAGCTGCTCGTAGTCGATGCGATCGTGCACGTACTCCCAGAATGGCCCCAGTGTGTAGAGACGATAGCTGTTGCCCCAGTTCGTCGGCCAGCCAGGCGTCATGGCGAAGCTCGCGAGCACGAAGCCGCTGGTCGCCAGCCACGCGCTGACGGCGCTGCGGCGGGCGCACTCGGCCACGCCGTAGGAAGCGATCAGAGTCAGGAATGGCGCGACGACGCCCCAGTGGTAGTTGAAGAACTTCTTCTGCACCGCGACCTGCACGACCGTGCCCATCAGCAGCACCATGGCCATCGCCGCACCTGCGAGCACACGATAGCTGCGGCGCCGGTACGCTTCGTAGGCAGCGATCAGCCACGCGAAGAAGAAAGCGATCAGCCACATGCCACTGCGCGTCCAGTAGTCGCGCGTCATCTCGCCGGGGTTGGGCGGGTTCCACGAGCTCTTCGTGTAGTAGCGAATGTACGCGGCCAGCTCGACCAAGTACGGCAGTGCTCCTTCGTACGCGTAGTATCCCAAGAACAACGCGATGATGGTCAAGCCACCTGCGCCGTAGACGAGCAGCGCACGCGCAATCTCGAGCGCACGTTTGCGTGGCTCCTGCGCGAGCGCATAGGCTCGGCTCACGAGCGGCAGCACGAGCAACAGCGCGCCGAGGCCGGCCGTGAACTTGAACATCGTCGCCACGCCTGCGAGCAGACCGCCCACGTATGCGCCGCGGAGTACGCTCTTGATGCGCAGTAGCGACACGTACGCCGCGAGCAGGAACCAGCCTTGCCAGATCTCGGCTTGGCCGCTGTCCCAGAAGTCGAGCGTCGAGTAGTACCAGGTGACCGAGACCATCGCGCACAGCCCGAGCTCGCCGCGCGCGCGCGGGCCCTCGCGCCTGACGGCGAGCCCTGCGAGCACGCCGGCGCTGACCACGCCGAGCAGCTCGATCAGCCGGATCGCCCACACGTGCGGGCCGAACAGCAGCACCGAGAGCGCGTGCAGCAGGTAGATCGCCGGCGGCTTGAGGTCGAACGAGTCCCGGTACGGGATGCGGCCCTCGAGCCACTCGCGCCCGATGTAGTGGAAGATCGCCTGGTCGCGTCCGAACGCGTACGAGATCGTCGGCGAGCCGTAGAGGAAGGCGACGGCGAGGCCCAACAGATCAGGCAGCTGCGGGCGAACCTTCGCCCAGAGAGCGCGCCACTCGATCTTCGGCGCGGTAAGGGACAGAGCCATGGCCGCCCGAGGTTGAGCAGCCAGGCCGTTCTAGTCAAGCAGCTTTGGGGCGGCCCGCGCGCGCGTCTCGTACCGCTTCGTCGCGGTCGTACCGAGGGGCCGGCAACGCTCGAACGGGACCCGGCGCAGGATCTTCGCGGGCGCGCCGGCCTCGCTCGCGCTGACGATCATCGCGGCCAGGACGCACGAGCTGGAGCTGCGTAGGTAGCGCATGCAGCCTCCTTCCAGACCGCAGCATGGCGGCACGGGGAGGCGCGACCAGGGCAAGAGTTTTTGCCGTCAGCTCAGCGAGGGGTCGCTCGGCAGCGCGATGCGGACCATGCCGCCGTCGCGCGCGTTGGTCAGCGTGACCGAGCCGCCGCTCGCGCTCGCGATGCGGTGCACCAGCATCAGCCCGAGGCCGGAGCCGCTGAGCTTGCTGGAGGCCACGCGACCGCTCATCGGCTCCATGACCTGCGCGGGAAAGCCGGGGCCGTTGTCTGCGACCACGAGCTCCAGCATCGCGTCGTGCTGCTGGAGCATGATCGCGACCTCGGAGGCGTGGTGCTGACCGTCTCCCTCGCCGGCGTTGATCAGCACGTTCAGCAGCAAGCGCTCCAGGCCACGCTCGCCGCCGGCCACGCGTGCGCGGGTAGGCTCGCGCGGCGGCTCCCAGCGCAGCTGCAGCGCGGGCATGCGGCGGCCCGCGAGTGTGATGGCGGCGTCGATGCAGCGCCGCACGTCGACACTCACGATGCGCTCCGACGAGGTGAGCTCGATGTAGGCGTTCTCGCGCGTGCCGGAGACCATGCTCGACAGCTCGCGCAGATCGCCCGAGAGCTGCTCGACGGCCTGTACCGCCAGCTTGCCGTCGCCGATCACGCGCGACAACAGGTCCGCGTTGATGCGCGCCGAGCTGAGCAAGCTGCCGAGGTCGTGGTTGTCCTGGAGCACGGCGGCCAGCCCGGACTGCGCGCGGGTGGCGCGCTCGGTCTCGTTGGCCGCGGCGACGGCGAGCGCGTACGCGCGATACGCCATGCCGACCGAGAGCGCGCTCGCTGCCACGAAGTAGAAGCTGTACAGCGTCGCTTCGCCCTCGCCGTAGGCGACGATCGCGGCATTGATGCGCAGGTCGAGCCACAGCAGGCCCGCGAACAGGAGCGCGGTCGCCGCCGACCCGAGCAGCGCGACGCGCACCGAGAGGCGCAGCCCCGCCGCCAGGCACAGCGCCGGCACGATCGCGATGTCGGGGATGCGCAGCAAGCCGACGTAGTCCGGCCACGGATAGAGCACACCCGCGAGCAGCGTGCCGTTTGCGATCGCCGCGTCCAACAGCACCGAGCCGTAGAGCAGCAGCGAGGACACGCCCGCTCGCACGCGCCACGCGATCCAGCTCGCGAGCACGAACGCGACGCCCAACACCGGCCCTTCGACCGAGAACCGGCCGTTCGTGCTCGCGTCGCTTCCGCTGTTGAGCCACACGAAGCGCATCATCAGCCCGCTGATCATCAAGATGCGTACGAGCGCTACCAGCCACTCCGCGCGCGCGCTGGAGCGCAGCAGCAGATCGTCCACCAGCTGCGCGGCGCGCTGGCGGGCATCTCCCTTTGGGGGCGCGGTCATGGGCCCATCGCTACATGACGTCGGGGAGCTTGCGCAGCATGTGCTGCAGCAGTTGACGAGAGATACGCAGGATACGCGCCGCGCCGCGTCGGTTGCCCTCGCTGCGTGCAAGCGCTTCTCGAAGCATGGTCGTGCGCACCAGCTCCTCCAGGTCCTGGAGCGGCACCTGGCCCACGGCGTTGCGCACGTGCGCGGCGATGTTCGGCGGCTCGGCACGAAGCACCGCCTCTTCCAGCGCGGCCAGGTCGAGCGGCTTCTGCACGAACCGGCTCACCCCGAGCTGCGCGAGCCGAAACGCCTGCTCGGGCCCAGCCACCCCACTCACCACCACCACGCGCGGAATGACCGGCAGCTCGAGGATCTGCTCGAACACATCGAACGCGTCGCCATCCTGCAGCTCGACATCCAACACAACCAGGCTCGGGGTGAAAACGCGCAGGACCTCTGCACAGGCGGCCGTGCCTTCCGCGCCAACCACCTCTTCTCCGGTCATCGCGCGCAGCGCCGTGCACAGCGTCGCGCGCAGGGAGGCGTTGTCTTCCACGACCAGGAGTCCGCGCGTCATTCCTCCCTTGGTACGCTGCCGGGCGGCAGCATCTGCCGAGCTAGAAGTACTGCGTGACGCCGAACAGCGGCAGCCAGGTCTCGTGGGGTGACAGCAGGCGGGCGAGGTCGAGGCGGAGCACGCCGGCGGCGAGGAAGGTGGGCAGGATGCGTAGGCCCGCGCCGGAGGACAGCGCGAACACGCTGTCGCCGCGGCTGCCGTCGGCATCCATACGCTGGAACTGGGCCACGTCGGAGAACAGCACGGCCTGTAGCGCGATGCGCTTGTAGGCCAGCAGCACCTGGCGCAGCTCGACGTTGGCGAACACCTGCGCCCAGTTTCGGTACAGCGAGTCCTCGAGCCCGCGTACGCCCTCGAAGCTGCCCACCAGGGAGCCTGCGTTCGGGTTGCCGCGCGCTCTCACCGAGCCCGCGATGCGCATCGCGATCACGAGCCGGCTCGTGATCGGGTAGGCCGCGCGCAGGAGCAGCTCGACGAAGTGGCGAGGCTGCGAGCGTGGCAGGAAGAAGCCCGGGCCCGCATTGGAGAACACGCGCACGCCCTTGGGCGCGATGTCGTGCCAGCGATAGCGGTCGAAGGTCAAGCCGCTGGTGAGCAGGAACCCTCCCCCGTTCGGCGGCGTGTCGGCTCCCCGAGCCTGCTCCATGCGCTCGTACAGCACGGCGTAGCCGGTCTGGTAGCTCAGGTATGGCGAGCCCAGCGGCGGCGAGCCGAGCCAGCCGGTGATTGTGCCGGTGGTCTTCAGCCACTGCTGCCCATCGTCGAAACGATAGCCGGTGGTGACGTAGCCGATGGTCGTGCCGGTGGACCAGCGACGTCGTGCATAGAGGTGCGAGCGCAGGCCCAGCTCGAAGTTGAAGCCCCGCTGCTCGCGGCTGGCCGACAGCGACAGTAGCGCCGCACGCCCCAGGAAGTTGTAGTCGGAGACGCCCAGCTCCAAGGCGAGGTCCGCGGCCGTCTTGCCGGTCCCGAGCGAGAACTCGGGAATCACGGACCACTTCTCGCGCACGCGCACGTGCAGCACCCGCTCGCGACGCTCCACCTCGACGCTGTCGAAGATCGTCAGGTTGCTCAGGCGACGCGCGAGGTCGTCGAGCTCGGCGTCATCGAAGCGCGCCGGCGGCACACGCGGAAGCAAGCTCAGCACGGTCTCCACGCGCGTACGCTTCGCGCCCTGGAGCTCGATGCGCTCGATCAGCTGCGCATCCTGCCCCCACGCACGCGCCGCCAGCAGCGCGAGCGCCATGCAAACCACCAAGGACTTCAAGCGCGCACCAAAATTAGGTACGCCCTGCCCCCCGCTCGAATTCCGGGCGTCCGAAAGATAGGCCGACTACGGCGCTGGGCCGAGGTCTCGGCGCCGAGCCGCTACCAGCGGCAGCTCGGGTGGAAGGCGCGGATTCGCTCGTCCTGGGTCACAAGCTCTAGCTGTTCGATGCGGCTCTGGGAGACGAGCATGCGGTCGAAGGGATCTCGGTGAGGCCAGTCGAGTGCGCCCGCCACCACGGCATGTCCATGCGTGATCGTCAGCTCGCGTAGGCCTGCCTCCGCGTGAACGCTTCGGTGATCCGCGAGGTAGTCGAGCACTCCGGAGAGCTTGCCGCTCCTTTGCTTGAGCGCGACCTCCCAAAGACTGACACTGCTGACGAAGACTTCGTTGCCACGGCTCGCGATCAGCTTGCGCGTCGATTTGCCAAGCTGCGGTGAATCAAACAACCACCACAGCAGCGCGTGGGTATCGAGCAGCAAGCGGCTCACGACCAGTCGTCCAGCTCCTCATCGTCGAGACCCTCGAGCACGTCGCCCTCGAGCTGTCCTTTCAAGATGCCAGGCTGTCGGTCTCCCTCGGCGAAGATAGGCACCAGCCGCGCGTAGGCCTTGCCCGCCTTGGCGATCACGACCTCTTCACCGGCCTGAGCGAGCTGGAGCAGCTCGGACAGTCGCGTTTTTGCCTCGTGGACGTTGAAAATCTTAGCCACTCTTCATTGTTGGCTTAGCCATACGACTTAGTCAACCAAAGCGTCCGACCGAGGGCTATCGGTGAGCACCCACGCAAACGCCTGCCGTCGTGAGCGGGCTCATGTTCGCAAGTCAGCCCCAGGACACCCAACCTAGGCCCTCGACCCAGCGCACGGCTGTGCCGGCGCTCGTGTCGACTAGCTCGTCGTCCGCGGAAGGTAGGCTCTCCCCCCGTTGTGCCAAACCGGCGTTGGCCAGCTCCGCCGTTTCCGGGTGTGGATTCTCCAAGGAATCAAGCAGACGTTCGCGCTCGGTCCACACCATCGAGCGAGCATGCCACGAGTGACGGAACGCGAAAACGCGCGCCGGCCTTTTCAGGGGGGGCGCGCGTTCTGGGTGGCGGGTGATCAGGCCGAGACGAACTCGATGATCGAGACCGGGGCGTTGTCACCGCGGCGGTTGCCCACCTTGATGATGCGGGTGTAGCCGCCGCCCTTGCCGGCCTTGACGCGCTCCATGTAGCGGGGCGCGATCTCGTGGAAGAGCTTGTAGATGAGATCGACCTCTTCCAGCGTGCCGTCCTCGGTCTGCTTCGCCACGTTGCGCGGCAGGAAGCGACCGACCAGGCGCTGCGCGTGGACGCGGCGACCGACGACCGACGCCTTCTCGGCGTCGCCCAGCGTCGACGTGTCCTTCTGCAGGTCGTCACCGAGGCGCGTGGCCTTGGTGATCAGGCGCTCGGCGATGCGGCGCAGTTCCTTGGCCTTCGCGTCGGTCGTCTCGATCCGCTCGTGAAGCACAAGGTTGGCAGCGAGGTTGCGAAACATCGCCCGACGATGACTCGTGTTACGGCCGAACTTACGACCTGCATTCCGATGACGCATGACACCAAACCCTTAGCTGGCTCCTCGTTGGAGCCAGTCCCAAAAATCAGCCCGTAGCCTGCTGCTGCTTCCAGCGATCGAGCATCTGCGGCCAGTTGTCGATGCGCATGCCCAAGCTCAGGCCCATGTCGGCAAGGATCTCTTTGATCTCCTTGAGCGACTTGCGGCCGAAGTTCTTGGTCTTGAGCATCTCGCTCTCGGTGCGCTGCACGAGCTCGCCGATGAGGTGGATGTTCGCGTTCTGCAGGCAGTTGGCCGAGCGGACCGAAAGCTCGAGCTCTTCCACCGAGCGGAACAGGTTCTCGTTGAGCGGCTCGTCCTCTTCCTTCGTGGCCGAGGCCGTCTCCGGCTCCTCCTCGAAGTTGATGAAGATCGTGAGCTGGTCCTTGAGGATCTTGGCCGCGTAGGCGACCGCGTCCTGCGGCTTCACGGAGCCGTCGGTCCAGACCTCGAGCGTGAGCTTGTCGTAGTCGGTCATCTGGCCGACGCGCGCGTTGGTCACCGTGTAGTTGACCTTGCGCAGCGGCGAGTAGAGCGCGTCGATGGCGATGGTGCCGATCGGCTGGCCCGGCTGCTTGGTGCGCTCGCTCGGCACGTATCCACGACCGACCGTGATGGTCAGCTCTGCCGAGAAGCGGCCGCCCTTGGAGACGGTGCAGATGACGTGGTCGGGGTTGAGCACGTCGATCTGGTCGCCGGTCTGGATGTCCCCAGCCTTGACCTCACACGGGCCGTCCTTCTCGATCCGGACGACGTGCGTGCGCGGCGTGTGGGCGCGGACGACGACCTCCTTGAGGTTGAGGACGATCGTGGTGACGTCCTCGACGACGTCGGGGACCGAGGTGAACTCGTGCAGCGCGCCGTCGATCTTGACGGCGGTGATCGCCGCGCCCTGAAGCGAGGAAAGCAGCACACGGCGGAGCGAGTTGCCCAGCGTGATGCCGAAGCCGCGCTCCAGCGGCTCGCAAACGAACCGGCCGTAGGTGCCGGTCAGCGTCTCTTGCTCTACCGACAGCGACTTCGGCCGAATCAGGTCTCGCCAGTTACGGGCGACCATCTGCGAGGTGCTCATGCTGTCTCTCCCTACCCGCGCGTCCGCGGGAGCGTAAAATCGGGTTCACTCGAAAAAATCGGACCGAAGTAGCGCACTTGGCGGGGTTGGATGTCCAATCGCTTACAAATGCGCGGGCCCCGGCCGGCAAACCGGGGACCTTAACCAGCGCGAGCCCCGGTACAAGGGCTGCGCGCTGGCGTAGAAACCGGCGTCAGACGCGGCGGCGCTTCGGCGGGCGGCAGCCGTTGTGCGGGATGGGCGTGATGTCGCGGATGAGCGTGATGCGCATGCCGACGATCTGGAACGCACGGAGCGCGGACTCGCGACCGGCGCCCGGGCCCTTCACGAAGATGGCGAGCGAGCGCATGCCATGCTCTTGCGCCTTGCGGGCCGCGTTCTCGGCGGCGATCTGCGCGGCGAAGGGCGTGCTCTTGCGCGAGCCCTTGAAGTTGCTCGAGCCCGAGCTCGACCAGGCCACCACGTTGCCCGCCACGTCCGTGACGGTGACGATGGTGTTGTTGAAGGTCGATTGAATGTGCGCGATGCCGCTCGCGACGTTCTTCTTGACCTTCTTCTTCTGTGCCTTGGGGTTAGCCATCTTCGTGGTCCTCTATGCTCAGCGACGGGTCGCGCCGCGGCGCGGGCCCTTGCGCGTGCGCGCGTTGGTCTTGGTGCGCTGACCGCGGACGGGCAGGCTGCGGCGGTGACGGAGGCCGCGGTAGGTACCGAGGTCCATCTGGCGCTTGATGTCCATCGCGACGTCGCGGCGGAGGTCGCCCTCGACGCGGATGTTCGCGTCGATGAAGTCGCGGATGCGCTTGACCTCGGGCTCACTCAGCTCCTCGGCCTTACGGTTGGCCGGGATGCTGGTCGCCTCGAGGATCTGCGCGGCCTTGGACGGGCCAATGCCGTAGATGTAGCGGAGCGCGATGCTGATGTGCTTGCGCGGGGGAAGGTCAACGCCTGCGATACGAGCCATGATCTATCTCCCTTAACCCTGCCGCTGCTTGTGGCGCGGGTTCTCGCAGATCACGCGCAAGACGTTCTTGCGGCGGATGACCTTGCACTTCTCGCAGACTTTCTTGACGCTCGGACGTACCTTCATGACGTTGCCTCTGTCCGTTACTTTGAGCGGCTGATGGAGATCGGGACCTACAAGGGCCTGCGCCACCGGCGCGGCCTGCCCGCCAACGGCCAGCGCACCAAGACCAACGCGCGCACGCGCAAGGGTCCGAAGCGCGGGTCCGCGATGGGCGGCGGCAAGAAGAAG
>DASUME010000567.1:0-14228 GCA_036277895.1 Polyangiales bacterium | reverse complement strand
GAAGCACCGAAGCGCGAAGACAACGGCACCGCGCCGTAAGCATCACGGCACCTGCGGGTCACGCTTGGGCACTACTCCCTGGGGGCACCCAGCGAAGGAGCTGTCCATGTCCCGCACTCATCTGCTCGTTGCAGCAGCCGTCACCAGCGCGCTCGCCAGCAGCGTCGCGCACGCCGAGAACACGCTCGAAGGGTGGGCGCTGCTGCCCGCGAAGACCACGGCCGTGGGCCCCACCAGCGGCCAGTTCGCGATCACCGAGAGCAGCAAGCCGTTCCTGCCGCTCGTGAACGCGCAGCCGGTGCAGGGATTCTCCGCGGTGCTCCGTGGCAGCTGGCCCGGCACCTACCAGGTCATGCCCGACAACGGCTTCGGCTCGCAGACCAACTCGGCCGACACGCTGCTGCGCGTGTACGCGGTCAAGCCCGAGTGGAAGCGCTGGAACGGCTCGCGCGTCGCCGGCAGCGGCACCGTCTCGCCGGTGGCGTTCCACTTCGGCGCGCTGCGCCTGAACGACTTCGACAAGGCGTCGTTCATCCAGCTGCGCGACCCGAACAAGAAGCTCGGCTTCAAGATCCAGGCGGAGCTCGACAACTACTACGGCGATGCGATCAAGCCCGCGGTCGACCCGAGCATCAAGGCCGGTCGCTTGCTGACGGGCGCCGACTTCGACATCGAGTCCGTGCGCCGCGACTGGCGCGGCAACCTGTGGTTCGGCGACGAGCTCGGGCCGTTCCTGATCAAGACCGACGCCACCGGCAAGGTGCTGCGCGCCGAGATCCCGCTGCCCAACGCGCGCCCGCAGGGCTCCACGTCGACCGGCGCGTTCGTGCAGGCGCCGCAGAACCCGTACCTGAACGGCGCCGCGCCGAACCTGCTCAACTCGAACGGCTTCGAGGGCATGGCGATCAACGCCTCGCGCACCAAGCTCTACCCGCTGCTCGAGGGCAGCGTCGCGGGTGATCCGGCCAAGAGCCTGCGCATCTCCGAGTTCGATCTCGCCAAGGAGGCCTACACCGGCCGCACGCTGCTCTACCGCCTGGAGGAAGCCGGCACCAACATCGGCGACTTCACCGCGGTCAGCGATCACGAGTTCTTGGTCATCGAGCGCAACGGCGCCACCGGCACCAGCGGCACGCCGTACAAGCACATCTTCCTGGTCGACCTCGAGCGCGTCGACGCGAACGGCTACGTGCAGAAGTCGGACCTGGTCGACCTGATGAACGTGTCCGATCCGCACGACCTCAACGGCGACGGAAGCACGCTGTTCACCTTCCCGTACGTGACCATCGAGTCCGTGCTGATCCTCGACGCGCGCACGCTGCTCGTGATCAACGACAACAACTTCCCCGGCGGAGGCGGCCGCAGCGCTGCGCCGGACAACACCGAGTTCCTGCAGATCCGGCTCGACCACGCGCTCGACGTGCACAGCTGGACCGAGAGCGCCGAAGACGACGCGGAGTGACTACTCGCCCACGGCGATGACGATCGCCTCGACGGCGTCGATCACGGCCGCGGGTTTGCTCAACTGGATGTGATGGCGCGCGCCGAGCACGAGCTCCTGGTGGCTACGTGTGCTCCAGCTGGTCATGTCGCGCTGCAGGCCGAGCCAGGTCTCGCGCGCGAGGTTGTCGTGGTCCGGCGCGCTCGCGGACGGGGGCGGGAGCGCGGTCAGCACCGTGAGGTAGCGATCGCCGAGGTTGCGCACCGCGCCCACCTCGCGCAGCGTGGCCGTGAAGCCGCTCTCCTCGCTCCAGATCGCCTCGCGTGACGACGGCGTGAACGCGTGCGCGATGCGTGCGCTCGCTTCGTCGACGTCGGGCGGCAGCTCCACGCCTTCCAGACGCGTGACGCCCACCGTCGCCCAGAACGGCCCGAGTGCACGCCGGATCCGGTTGCGCGCGCGCAGCCAGAACGGCAGCTCCTCGCCGCTGCCGAGTGCCTTCGCGAACTCCTTCTCCAGGTCGGGGTGAACGGCATCCACCAACACCAGCCCGCGCACCGAGTTCTTCATCAGCGCCGTGAACGCGAGCGCGTACAGGCCTCCCTGGCCGTGTGCCACCACCACGTACGGGCCCTTCTCGTTGGCGCGGTTGAGCACCGCACGCAGCTCCACCGCGATGCCCACCGCGTCGCGCCGCGCGTGCTGCTCGTCGCTCCACAGGTAGCCCGCGCGGTCGTACGTGCACACGCGCGTGATGCGTGCGAGCGGGCCATGTACGCGGGTCCAGGACAGCGAGCCCAACACGTCGTGCCCGGACTCCAGAACCACCGTCGGGGAGCCGCGCCCGCGGCAGTCCAGGTGGATGCGCCGGCCGCCGAGATCGATCAGCTCACCGGGTGCCGCGATGTTCAGGCGTGCGTAGCGGCGCGCGATGGTCTCGTACATCATGCCCGCCAGCGCCATCAGCAGCGTCAGCGTGAGCAGCACCGTCGCGGCCCCGAAGCCGTGCGTCCAAATACTGCGTTCCCGCGCTCGGGGCAGCTCTTCCAACCGTACTCCCCCGCATCGAATCCTACGGCCCCGCGTCCGTGGGCTGCGGGGAGAGCATACCCGCGTCTTGCTTAAACTCCGCGTTTGGTGTGGGTGTGGCGCTGGCGAAGTTGGGAGGCAACTCACCCGCCAGGGTACGCATCTGCGACGCGATCGAGCAGTCCTGCGCTGCGCCGGTCTGCGCGCCGCTGCCGTAGTGACCCGGCTTGCCACCTGCGATGTTGATGCGGGCCGTGACCAGCCCGCCGCTCGCCTTCGCGCGCGTACTCATCAGCAGCTTGTTGCTGCGCAGATCCCAGAGGTAGGTGTCCACCGGCGCATCGCGGCGGTTCTCGCCGCGCTCGAGCACCAGCAGGAACCAGTCGGCCTGGCTCGCCTCGGCCACGAACGGCAGATCGCGCTGGCTGCGCTGCCGCAGCTCCTCTGCCACCACGCGCAGCTTGAGCACGCTGTCGGCCTCGTGCGCGCGCTGGATCCAGTCCTTCTCCAGGAAAGCGCCCTTCGGCAGCAGCTCGCTCACCTGCGCCGGGTCGAGCCCGAGGCAATGTGCGATCGCGTCCGGGCTCGCCTCGACGCTGCTCAGATCCTGCTTGGCCTTGTCCGCGCCGATGCGCAGGTACAAACCCTTGCCGCCGTTCAGCGCATCGAACTTCAGCCGCGGGTCGATGTACGTGGCCGCCGAGCTCTGGGCCGCCGCGCCCGCGGTGTCCGTGCGGATCTTCTCGACCACGTCCTGGTAGCGCTTCGCGATCGGACCGAGGTCCTGGTCGTACGCCTTGAGCACGGTCGCGCGCAGCGCCTCCGTCTCTTGCTTGTCGCGGATCTGGCAGGTGCCGATCGACAACACCAGGAACAGGCCCACGCCGCCGATGATGCGCCAGGGCAGGTACGGCATGTAGCCCTTGCGCTCGTCGCTCTGCACGTCGGGCCGCGCGGGCTTCAGCTCGGGAATCTCTTCGTCGCTCATGATGACTTTCACGCCGCGAGAGACACGCCCGCGCGGGGATGAGTTCCTTAAATGCGAAAGGGCCCCGAAGGGCCCTCTCACGATAGCGCGCTTCGCCGCTTACTCAGCAGCGGGCGCGGCGTCGCCGACCTTGTTCACCGCGAACGAGATGTTCGCGTAGCCCGCCTGCGCGGCCGAGAACATGATCTTCTTGATCACGCGGAAGTCGATGCTGCGATCAGCCTGCATGATCAGGGTGCCCGAGAAGGGCTCTGACGGGTGCAGGATGCTCCAGTTGCGCTTCAGCGTCTCGAGGTCGCCGATCAGCTGCTCCTGGCGCTCCACCTTGGCGTCTGCGGCCAG
Organism: Polyangiales bacterium; assembly: GCA_036277895.1. GTDB lineage: Bacteria > Myxococcota_A > Polyangia > Polyangiales > DASUME01 > DASUME01. The sequence continues at coordinate 10,428 of DASUME010000567.1, read as the reverse complement.
GGTGCGCGTGTCCGCCATGCGGCGGCCATCGAGCGTGATCACGTCCGGGTTGATCGCGACGATCGGGTGGATCTCGAGATCGACCGTGTTCTTCGCGTCCGGCATCTTCAGGTTGGGCTGCTGCGCGAGCAGCTCACCCGAAGCGCTGAACGACGTGAGCAGGAAGACGACCAGCGTGATCAGGAAGTCGATGAACGGGACGAGAGGAATCTCGTGGTCCATCGCCTTGCGACCGCCGCCGGCGACCTTCTTGCGCACGAACTTCAGCGGGACGTGATGAAGGAGGACTCTGCCTGGTTTGTGAACCGCCATGTCAGATCCCCGCGCCGTCGGACAGGTTCATGGTGACGTAGCCCTCGCCCACGACGAGATCCATGGCCTTCACCACGTTCTCGTACTGGACGCCGTCCTCGGGGGCGACGGTGATGTCCTTGCGGTTCGGCTCCAGCTCACGACGCTCCTTGAGCTTCGTGATCAGCGCCTCGTTGTCGTACGCGTCGCCGTTCTTCGGGATGCTCGTCTGGTCGCCCGCCGTGGTGGCGAGCACGTATCCGGCGTTCTGAACCTGCAGGATCAACTTGACCTGCGGTTCTTCGGGCGGAGGAGTATCCATCTGCGGTTGACCCGGCTGCTGCTGGTTCGCGTTGATGCGCGCCAGCTGGTTCCAGACCGCCGTTACGAGCAGGAACATGACGCAGCACAGCAGCAGATCGATGAACGGGACCAGCGGGATGCTGTGGTCGACGCTCTTCTTTCCACCGTGACCGCCGCCTGCACTAATGCCTGCCATCGGAGCACCTCGTTAGAAAAACCGAGTCGAAGAAACGGTTCAGGCGGCCTGCTGGAGGGAGGCCATGTTGATCTTGGAGCGGTTGCCGACGACCAGGTTCACGACCTGCACGGTCGCGCCGTTGATGTCGTCCAACAGCGCCTGCGTCTTGTTGTTGATGATCGCGAAGCCGAGCAGCGCCATGATCGCCGCGCCGAGACCGAACGCGGTGCAGTTCATGGCCTCGGAGATGCCCTTCGCGAGCATGGTCGCCTTCGACGATGCGTCCGCGTTCGCGACCGCGCCGAACGCTGCGATCAGACCGGTCACCGTGCCGAGCAGGCCGGAGAGCATCGCCAGGTTGGCGAGCAGGGCGAGCAGGGGCGTGCGGTGCTCGAGCTTGGGCAGCTCGCGGAGCGCGGACTCGTCCATGGCGGCCTGGACCTCGGCGTCCGGGCGGTTGACCTTCATCAGGCCCGCCTTGACGATGCGCGCGAGCGGCGCGTTGGCAGCGGAGCACATCTTGATCGCGCGGCCGACGTCGCCCGCGAGGATGCACTTCTGCATCGTGGCCAAGAAGATGTCCTTATTGATCGACGCCTTGTAGACGAAGATCGCGCGCTCGACGATGATGCCGATCGCCAGGATTTGGAACAGCAGGATGGGGTACATGCCCCAGCCGCCTTCTTGGAAGTGATGCATCATGGTAGCCATCGTGGTCTCCTCCGGTGCCGCGTTATCGGCAGTACGCTTTCGTTCGGACGTAATGGTACGAGCACCCCGCCTCGACGGGGGCGCGAAGTTCACACTCTCGGAAGGTCTCGCGCGAATCGCACGGAACTACCCTCGAAAGCGCTAGAAATGGCGGAAAACCGCTGGGTGGGTATGCGGTGAGAGCGGATGATACAGAGCGCGATTTCGGTGTCAACACTGTTGTGCCGAACGCGCAGCGCAGAGGACGCACGCTTAACCGCACGACACACACGCCCTTCGGCGGGCGCGGATCGCATCGGTGGTTCGTGCGCGGACTGCATCACACGCGTTAGTGTTCGGCCCGCGCCGGGGGTTCCCGAAATGTGGATCGAACTCGCTCCGTCGCGATCGCTGCCCAGCTTGCGGGCGCTGCGTACTTGCGGGGCCGCTGTCCGCCGCTGCAAGCGAACGACATTGCGACGAAAAAGTGCCCAACCTGGGCGGTGAATCACGTTGACGACCCCAAAACCCGTGGAGTAGCGTCCGGTCGAAGTGCGCCGGGGCCGGGCGACGCGCCTCCTCTATGGATGGGCACGTCTCAATAAAGTGGGCGGGACGACAGATGCCCGCTAGCCTACGGTGTCGCGATTTCCGTTTTCGAACGGTCGAAGGAGCCTAGCTGATGGAGAAGATCTGGGAGGCGCTCAGGGACGGAGCGCCGTTCTCGTTCATCAATCTGGCGGTGCTCGCCCTAGTACTGGCGATCATCGCGGAACGAGCGGTCTACATCCTGACCAAGTATCGCGTGAACAGCCGTGAGTTCATGGCCCAGATCCGCAAGCTCGTGCAGGCCGGCAACATCGACCGCGCAGTGAAGCTCTGCGAGGCGGCGCCGCTGCCCTTGCTGCAGGTCGTGAAGGCGGGGCTCACGCAGGTCAACCGCGGTGAAGACGCCGTCATCGCGTCGATGGAAGAGCGCATGAGCGAGCTGATGCCGGAGCTGGAGAAGCGCATCGGCGCGCTCTGGTCGCTGGCCAACATCGCCACGCTGATCGGTCTGCTCGGGACCATCTCCGGTCTGATCCGCGCGTTCGCGGCGGTCGCGTTCGCGGAGCCGTCGGAGAAGAGCGCGCTGCTCTCACGCGGTATCTCGGAAGCCATGTACAACACCGCGCTCGGCCTCGGCATCGCGGTGGTCTGCATGATCTTCCACCTGATCCTTCACGGACAGCAGAAGAAGATCCGGAACGACATGGAGCGCAGCACCATGAAGCTGGAGAACTTGCTGACCCTCAAAGCCCGCCCCGAATAAGGTCGGCTGACCCATGCCGAATCTGAGTCCTACGCAGCGCGCCTACATCCGCCGGCGCTCGAAGGTGCACGAGCTGGATCCGTCGGAGCTGGCGGGCGAGCTCAACATCATCCCGTTCCTCGACATCGTCGTGAACCTGATCATGTTCCTGCTCGCCACCACGGAGGCCGTGCTCGCGATCGTGCAGATCGAGGCCCAGCTCCCGCAGCTGTCCTCGGGCGGCAAATCGAACAGCGCCAACAAAGATCAGGGGCTCAACCTCAACGTCACCATCACCGACAGCGGCGTGATCGTGACCGGCTCGGGCGGCAAGCTCGCGCCCGGCTGCGAAGAGACCACCGCCGGCCGCGTGATCACGGTGCCCAAGAAGGGCGCCGACTACGACTGGACCGCGCTCACCGAGTGCGCCGTGAAGATCAAGGCGCAGTACCGCGACGAGCGCGACGTGATCGTCGGCGCCGACCCCATGATTCAGTACGAGCACGTCGTGGCGGCCATGGACTCGCTGCGTGGCGATGCCAAGGCCAAAAAAGAGCTGTTCCCCAAGGTCCTGCTCTCCGCCGGCGTCCGGTAAAGGATTCAACGGATGTCGTCCAACCCCAACGAACCGTTCGCGACCACTTCCCAGGTCAAGCGCATCATCCGTCGCCGGTTGGCCAAGCACCAGCCGCACGAGGAGATGGGCCTGAACATCTATCCGATGATGGACATGATGACGATCCTGCTCGTCTTCCTGATCCAGAGCTTCGCCAGCTCCGGCGCGGCCAACATCGTGCAGAGCGCCGAGCTCCAGATCCCGTCCTCGGTCTCCAGCGCGGACGTGCAGCCCGCGCTGTCGATCACCATCTCCGCCAGCGAGATCGTGGTCGAGGGCAAGCAGGCGCTCGGTCTGCGCAACGGCCAGGTCGACCCCGGCCAGAAGCAGGGCGGCTCCAACGGCTTCCTCGTCACGCCGCTGCTCAACGTGCTCCAGCAGCACCGCGATCGCCTCAAGCTGATCGCCCAGAGCCGCGCCAACAAGCCCTTCAAGGGCGAGGTCCAGATCGTCGCCGACCGCCGCACCCCGTACCGCACGCTGATCGAGGTGCTGTACACGATGGGCCAGGCCGAGTTCAAAGCGATGCGCTTCGTCGTCCTCAAGCAGGGCGCCGGCTGAACCTGTGATCGAGGCGAGCGCCCACGAGCTCGCTGCGAAGGTTCGTCGCCGCGAGCTCACCGCGAGCCAGGTCGTCCAGGCGCACCTCGATTGCATCGCCTCCCTCAATCCGCGGCTCAATGCGCTCAGCGTGGTGCTCGCCGATCAAGCTCGCGCGAGCGCAGACGCCGCGGACCGTGCGCAGCGAGCCGGAGCCGAGCTCGGGCCGCTGCACGGTGTGCCGTTCACGGTGAAGGAGAACCTCGATCAGCGCGAGCCCGCTCGCCGCGTCGAGGTCTGCATCGGGCCTCCACGGGCGAGCGCGCCACCAGCTTCATGCTCGCCGGCAACGTGCTCGCGATCCCGGCGCTCGCGTTGCCCGGTCGAATCGAGCGAGGCCTGCCGACCGGCGTGCAGCTCTACGCGGACCTGTGGCGCGAAGACCTGTGCCTGACGGCCGGCGCGGTGCTCAAGCGCGCCGGCTTCAGCGCAGCGTGAGCGCGAGGCCGCGCAGCGCTGCGGTGGGGCCTGCGATCGCGTTGGCGGTGGGGTTGTAGGCCGACGCGAGGCCGACGCCGAGGTTGATGCTGTAGAGCGACGTGGTGTTGTCGGGCGCGGTGAACGCGGCGAGCGCGACGCCGTTGTGGCCGCCGACGATGTCGAAGTTGACGCCGCCGGTGGAGGTCACGCCGAGGCCGGTGGTGCCGATCTCCGTGAGCACGCCGCCGTTGGGCGAGGGCATCCCGTCCGGGCCGCCCTGGCGCAGCAGGCGACCGTGCACGCCGTCGATCACGAACAGCGTGGTCGCCAGCGCACCGGCGAAGCCGTTGGTGTAGGCCGCGCCCGTGACGTCGGAGTCGACGGTCAGGGCGGTGTCGACGAACGTGGCCCCCGCGGCGCCAGCGGTGCGCACCGACGGCAGGATACGAAGGTTGTCGGCGTTCGGGTTCACCATGCGCAGCGCATCGGCGACCGGGTTGAAGTCGAAGCCCCAGGTCGCGTCGCGCAGGCCCGTGAAGGTCTGCCCGGTGGCGGCCGTGAGCTGGCTGCTGACGGTGGCGGCACCGGTGGTGGTGTCGATGCTGTAGATACGGCCGCTGCTGCCGGTGCCGTAGAGCTTGCCGTCGAGCGGGCGCACGTCGATGCCGAGCAAGACCTCGTTGGCCTGCAGGCCGCTCAGCGTGAGCGTGGCGAGCGCGGTGCCGGGCGCGCTGGGCGCGAACGAGATCAGCTTGCCGTCCCCGGTGGCCACCCACGCGGTGAGCGTGGGAGCCGCGGCGAAGGTCAGGCTGTTGACGAGCTCTCCGCCGCCGATGGTGCCGGTGGCGGCCGCCGCCGCGCCCGTGGTCAGGCTCACGACGTGCAGCGTCGAGCCCGCCGCATCGCCAACGCGCACTGCGGCCAGGGCGACTCCGTTCACCGGGTCGATATCGAAGCCATTGACGCCCGTGACGTTGGCGCCGAGCGCACCGACCACGAACACCGCGCCGCAGTTCGGGTTGGTGTTGTTCGCGCAGGTGGCGCCGTCCGCGGGATCGCCGCCGACGCGGACCAGGTTGTCGCTGTTGCTGTCGATGCCGAACATCGTCGTGTAGCGCGTGCCTGCGAACGTGTTGGTGTACGCGGTCGCGCTCACGCTGCCAGGCCCGGTGGAGCCTTGCACGAGGTCGGTGTCGGTGAAGGTGTTGCCGTTGTCGACGTTGGCGCGCAGGTTCACGCCGGTCGACGACACGATGCGCAGGCGATCGGCCGACGGATTGAAGCCCACGCCGTACTCGCCCTCGGGGAGCGTCGTGAACGGCGCGGTCGCGTCGGTCGGGTCGGCCGTGAGCGTCGACTTGAGCGTGGCCGCGCCGCTGTCCGCGACGGTGTACAGCTTGCCCGCGCTGCTGAGCACGTAGAGCGCCTTGTCGGCGGGCCGGACGTCGGCGCCCAGGATCGTCTCCGTGGCGAGGCCGGTGATGGCGACCGACGAGCACAGCTTGCCCGGGGCGCCGCGGTTGAAGCTGATCAGCTTGTTGCCGGTGGTGGTCGCGAGCAGCTCGCCGCGCGCCTGCACCGGCGCGGTGGTCGGCAGCTCCGCGAGCACGGCGCGCAGCGTCTCGCCCGCGTTCAGCGCGAGCTTCACGGAAGCACCCGCCGCGCCGCTCGTGAGATCGAACGTGCCTACGCGCTCGCCATCGCTGGCGGTGGCGGCGTAGATGGCGGTGTTGACGCCCGCGCTGCTGGTCTGGATGTCGAAGCCGTGCACGGTCCCGACGTCGCCGAGCACGGCGACTTCCGTCAGCCGTCCATCGTTGGGCGGGTCTTGCAGCAACAGCTTGCGGTTGGTCCCATCGACCACGAGCAGGCGCGTGCGGCACGTCGCGCCGAAGCTCTCGGTGTACGCAGCCGCGGAGACGCCAGCGGTCGCGGGCGTGAGCGCGCCGTCCGTGGTGGTGGCGCCGCTCTCGACGTTGATGCGCAGGTTCTGGCCCGTGTCGCTGACCACGCGCAGCCGATCGGCCACCGGGTTGAAGTCCACGCCGAAGCTGGCGCCCGCGATCGCCGTGTAGGGCTCGCTGGCGTCCGCGCCATCGGCGGCCAGCGTCGCCTTGAGCGTCGCCGTGCCGGTCGCGGGATCCACGACGTAGAGCTTGCCAGCGTTGCCCGCATCGACGCGCACGAGCGCGATCACCTCGCCGTTGGATGGGCGCACGTCGACGCCGAGCAGCGTCTCGCCAGCCGCGATGCCGGTCAGCGCGACGCTCGAGGTGATGTTGCCGTCCACGCGTGAGAAGCGCAGCAGGCGTCCCGCGGAGGTCACGGCCCAGGTATCCGCTGCCGCGGGCTGCGCCGCGTCGAGGCCGGCATCACTCCCGCTCGCATCGGGCGTCGTCGCATCCGAGGCCGTCGCGTCCGGCGGCGCGGGCAGCGTCGAGTCCACGCTCGCGTCGGAGGCAGCGTCTGGACGCGCGGCGTCCGTGGAGGCATCCGCCGCGGGATCGTCCGGGCCATCGTCGTCGCCGCAGCCGTGTGCGAGTGGAGTCAGGAGCAAGAAAGCAGAGCCCAACCATGTCTTGATGCGGTGTCTGTTCGCCATCGATGTCCCCCGGATACGCAATGAGTCGGAACCCGAGGTACGCGCCGGACCGACGCATGGATTCCTTTCGCGAGCAGACGACCGATCTTCTGTCTTACCTTGGCTCCGTGTCGTGGTGCTCAGACATTCCAAAAGCAGCACACCGTCCGATCTGCCGCGACGCCTCACCCGCGGTATGGTGATGCGCAGCACGGAGGTCTCATGACGCACGGCATCGGTCACTGGTTCGAGGACAACGCGCTCTCGATCGGACGCACACCGCTCGTGAGGTTGCAGCGTGTGGTCGACGGCGCGCCGGTCACGCTGCTGGCCAAAATCGAGGGCAGGAACCCGGCCTACTCGGTGAAGTGCCGGATCGGCGCGGCGATGGTGTGGGACGCGGAGAAGCGCGGGCTGCTCGGCGCGGGCAAGGAGCTCGTCGAGCCCACCAGCGGCAACACGGGCATCGCGCTCGCTTTCGTCGCGGCCGCGCGCGGCTACCCGATCACGCTGACGATGCCGGAGACGATGAGCCTGGAGCGGCGCAAGCTGCTGGTCGCCTACGGTGCGAAGCTCGTGCTGACCGAGGGCTCCAAGGGCATGCCCGGCGCGATCAAGCGCGCGGAGGAGATCGCGGCCAGCGATCCGTCGCGCTTCGTCTTGCTCGGCCAGTTCGACAACCCCGCCAACCCGGACATCCACGCCAGCACCACGGGGCCCGAGATCTGGGAGGACACACAGGGCAGGGTCGACATCTTCGTCGCGGGTGTGGGCACGGGTGGAACCATCACCGGTGTATCGCGCTACTTGAAGCGCGAGCAGAACAAGGCCGTGCTGACCGTGGCGGTCGAGCCCTCGGCGAGCCCCGTGATCAGCCAGACGCGCGCGGGCCAGCCGGTGCAACCGTCGCCGCACAAGATCCAGGGCATCGGCGCGGGCTTCGTGCCCAAGAACCTCGACCTCTCTTTGCTCGATCAGGTCGAGCAGGTGAGCAACGAAGAGGCGGTGACCTACGCGCGCAGGCTGGCGCGCGAAGAAGGCATTCTGGCCGGCATATCGTGCGGCGCGGCGGTCGCCGCAGCCGTGCGCGTGGCCAAGCGCGCCGAGCACGCGGGCAAGACGATCGTGGTCATTCTTCCAGATTCAGGAGAGCGCTACCTCACGAGCGTATTGTTCGAAGGGGTGTTCGATGCGGAAGGGCGCGCAAGCTAGGCATCTGCTCGTCTGAGCTACTTGCGCGCCCGCCCGAAGGCCCGTACGCAGCACCGGTGCCTTCGCATTTCTCTTCGTCACGCCGCGGCCTAATCGCAGCCTTCACCCTGATCGGGGCTTGCTCGGATCCTGCGTACAAAGGAACGCCCGACGGCGGCGACGAGGAACCCACGGCCAATCGCGACGCGGGCTCATCCCTGCAGAGCGACGGACCCAGGGATGCGAGTGCGCCGCGAGACACCGGCAGCACCGCCGTCGAAGACGCGCAAACGCCCGTGAGCGTGGACCCCGCGAAGGAAGATGCGTCGACGCCGCCCGTGACCTCGGACGTCTTCAAGACGGGCAAGTACGCCGTGCTGGTGCGCTTCTTCGGCAACGCGACCACCGCCGGTAGCGGCTCGTTCGCGGAGGAGTTCGTGATGCTCGCGGACGTCGCACGCGTGAACAACGGCCTGCAGATGAGCTGGAAGACCTGCGCGTACAACGGGCAAGCGCTGGTACCGCTGTTCCCGCCGCTCGACTACGGCGGCGTGGACGTCTCGAACTTCCCGGAGCGCACGCTCCAGCTCGTGCTCAACGGGAACACGTTCTCGACGCTCGGCAACCCGTCGCTGATCGGCTACGAAGAGCTCACCAACTGCCCGGCCGGCAGCACGCAGTCGCACCCGGAACGTCCGTGGCTCGCGGGGGGGACCTGCCAGTGCCCGACCTCGTCGCTGCTTCCTACGTTGCCCAACGACTGCCGCGTGACCGACATCGACGGCGACGGCCTGCCCGGCTTCACGGTGGGCTGGAAGGGCGGCACCGAGAACCGCTCGTACTCGCGCATCAAGGACAGCAGCCAGCTGGTGAACGGCTTGATCGCGCAGAACGGAGAGCACCGCGCGAACCTCCTTCCGTCCTACGAGAACTACCAGCTCGGCTGCGACCGCGAGCCATGTTCGCGCTACCCGGTGCAGGTCTGCGCCCCAGAGAAGAACCCTGCGCGCTTCCTCCCGCTCGAGGATAAGGAGTGGAGCTGCGCCGACGTCGTCAAAGAGGTCGAAAACCGCGGTGATCTCGGCCTCGGCCAGCTCATGGGGACGGGTTGCTAGCGCGCCGAAACGCGACGCGCGCGCTCCACTCCTTCGCGGCGAGCTGATCGGGCAAGCTTGCGTCCTCACCCTGCGCGAGCTGCGACGCGAGTGCTTCGGCCTCGCTCAACGCGCCGGTGATGAACGCGGCCTGCACTTGCAGGCGCAGTGCCTCACGGCGCAGGCGCTCGCTGGGCAGGCCCTGCTGCTGCGCACTTCGCAGCAGCGACAGCACCACGTCGTAGCGCTGGGAGCTGCGCAGCTGACGCGCCTCCAGGTAGGGGGCGAGGCCGTCCGCACGAGCTAGCGCCAGCTCGCGCATGAGGTGGATGCCCAGGCGCGCGTCCTGCGCGCCGAACGGCTGCACCAACAGCTCGCGCAGCAGCGAGCGCGCGGGCTCGCCGGCGCCCAGCGCGAGCAGCTTCACCTCCAGCTGGCGCGAGTCAGCCTCGGACTGCGGATCGTCGAGCAGCGCACGGTACGCGACCTCGGCCCGCGCGTACTCGCCGCGCGCGAACGCCGCATCCGCGAGCGCCACCTTCGCGCGTGTGATCACCGGCGTCGGTGCGCGCCCCTCGAGCAGCTTGAGCTGCTCCGTCGCCGCCCCGAGTGCACCACGCTGGGCGAGCAGCGAGATGCGCGTGGTGCGCACCTGCGTGGCCGCCGGATCGAGCTCCAGCACGGCGCTGCACTTCTCCAGCGCGCGCACGAAGTCGCCCGCGCTCAAGGCGGCGGCGAGCTCACCCTCCAGCTGCTCGACCAGGTGCGGGCAGACCTGCGACCACACGCCAGGCCGCTCGAAGCGCTGCTTCGCCAGCGCCGCCGCGCGCGCGGGCAACGGCACCTGAGCGAGGTACTTCTTCCACTCCGCTTCGAGCACAGCGAACGGCTTGCCCAGGCCCTGCTCCACGCTGCCGAGCGCGTACGTCTTGCGCAGCGCCGCGGCGCCGCGGGTGTCGAGCACGAAGCGCAGGAAGCTGCCCGCGAGCGTGTAGGCCAGCGCCTGGTTCTGCCCGAAGAAGCTCACGCCCAGCAGGCTCGACAACGGCGGTGCGAGCTCGCTCGCGACAGCCGCCTTGGCCCACTGGTGCGGCGTCAGCTCCTCGCGCGCGACCGGCTCCAGCGCGACCGCCATGCCCTCGACCAGCGTCGGCTCGGGCAGCAGCCCACCGA